>QKCF01000169.1 GCA_003246935.1 Sunxiuqinia sp.
GGGTCTCCTTCGTCGGCATTACAAACGACGTATTTCTGGTCCGCTTCAACTTTTTTAGTGATTTCCCACTTCAGACCAGTGGGGAATCCGCCACCACCGCGACCGCGAATGCCTGATTTTTTGATAATATCGATGACTTCAGATGGTGTGTATTTTTCCAAACAAGTACCAAGAGCAGCATAACCTTCGTTACCAATGTACTCGTCGATGTTTTCAGGGTTAATGAAACCGCAGTTGCGAAGAGCAATACGAACCTGTTTTTTATAGAAGTCCATGTGCTTGCTGTCATCAATCCGCTTTTCATTTTTCGGATCGATAAACAAGAGGTGCTCAACTTTACGCCCTTTCAAAATATGTTCGTCCACAATTTCGATTGCGTCTTTCGGTTCAACTGAAACGTAGAAGGTATTGTCGGGTTGAATTTTGACAATTGGTCCTTTTTCACAGAAACCAAAACAACCGGTTTGTAAGACCTGTACCTGGTCTTGAAGTCCATGATCTGCTATTCGGTTTTTCAAATTTGCTTTTAGCAGGTCGCTTTGGGATGCTTTACACCCCGTCCCGCCGCAAACGAGTATATGCGTATTAAAATCTGCCATTTTTATAGGTTTGTTAGTCATCAATGGTTTTGTAATTGGTTGGTATGATATCGTCAACCAATTCGTTTAATTTTAGATGCTTTTCAATAATCTCAAGGGCCTTTTCTTTGTTAACGTGGCCATAGATTACAGCTTCGTTACCGGGAATTGTTACCTCGATAGTAGGTTCTGCATAGCAATAGCCCATACATCCGGTTTGGGTTACGATAGCGTCAATTCCTTGGTGATCGAGTTCTTCAATCAGGAAGTTCATTGTTTCTTTAGCCCCTGATGCAATTCCGCAAGTGGCCATTGATACTTTAATGTGAATCAGGTTCTCAGGATTATCACCTTTCTCCCTCAGTTTAATTTTCGACTGTACCTCGTCTTTTAATTTCCGCAGGTCAGCTAGTGATTTAATTTTTGTCATTACGATTCTTGAATTTATTTACGTTTTTCTTCAGTTGTTACTTCTTAAGTTCGGTTTTTTAGCGATGGTATCGTAGGTTGAATATTATTGTCTGACTATTTGAATATTTTCCAGATTTTCGTCAATCATCGATTTTAAAAAATCCCGGATCTCTTTTGTTACTAATGGGGTTCCTTCCAATATCTTTTTAATCTCCCGGGAATCAAAGTTGAATTCTCCCTGAAGAGTTTGATGGCGGTACAACACGTCCGTTCCCTTTTCGTTTGTCAGCAGAATCAAGATAGTTCCGGTAATATCTCCTAGTGGGGGACGGTCGATATGGTGATAGCCAAAAGTAGCAGTCAGTTCGGTACCTACACCAGGAGTTGATTCTATATGAAATGATCCGCCACACTGTTCTGCATTTTGCTTCAACATCGGGATTCCGAGTCCTACTTTTCGGGTTGTTCGGGAAGTGAAAAAAGGATCGGTAACCTTTGCCAACGTTTCAGCATCCATGCCATCACCATTATCCTTGATTACGATACGGTAATAATCCTTGTCTGGATTCTCCATCAGGTGAATTTCTACCAGTTTTGCATTTGCTCGGATCGAATTTTGAGCAAGATCAAGGATATGTAAAGCCAATTCAATCATATTTCAATTTTTACAGAGCGCCCATTTTTGTGATGTAGTGCCCAGCGTATTTCCTCGAAAGTTGGATTCACCAATTCGAAAATAGAACAGGCGGTTCCAATATCCTCCTGATAGTGTGCATCAGAAGCTTTAATCAGGCTGAAGCTTTAATCAGGCTAATGTCAGAATGAATATCATATAATTTTCGGATGTGCTTTTCATCGGCATATCGAGTGAGCTGCATTCCGTCAATTTTTAATTCTTTCGGGAGAAATCCCAGCTGACTGAAAAGACTGTTGATCGGTCGGTCGATATGTGCCGGGATAAAAAGTCCGTTCAGATAATGGGTGAAATCAGCAATTTCTTCGAGACTAACAGGCAGTCCGTTACCTAAATACCAAGGTATTTCAGTGATGATTTGATTGTCGCGATCGACAACGGGTTGGTAGCCGTAGTAGTCCGGTTTGTTTGGGATCTGCGGTAAATAACTGTCGATAAATTTCTGAAACTCATCACGTGTGTGGTCGTCTTCAAACAAACACAACGCATGAACATCTTCTTGGCTGTTAACTTCACAACCGTTTAAAACAACGATACCAAAATCGGCTGCTATTTCCCGAACAACTTTGCAATTGAGGGTGCTGTTGTGATCGGTAATAGCAATGATGTCAAGTTCTTTCCTCTTTGCAGTAGCCAATAGTTGGTCAGGGCTCATCGCCAAATCTGCACATGGTGAAAGCACCGTGTGCAGATGTAAATCAGCCCTGAACCTGCGCATCATTGTTTATTCAATAAAGCGTACAGTTTACCGGTAATTTCGTAGGTTGACAGAGAGGTTGACAGGATCGGAATTTGTTCTTCATCGCTATGGTGGATTGTATTTTCGTTCGCCTGTAAATCTTTCACAAGAATTACGGCTGCTAAATCTTTTAACGAAGCAATAGCCATCACATTTTGATGAACCTGTAGGGTGATCCAGATTTGTCCTTCGCGGGCATTGCCCATCACGTCACTCAATAAATCGGATACATAAGCTCCACTAATCCCACGGTCAAGTCCTTTCTCGCCCGAGATCACTTTCAGTCCTAGTTGATCTATAATTTCAGAAACCTTCATTTCTTCTTCCTCTTTTATTACAATCTGCTTTAAATCGATCTTTGCCCCATTTCTTTTCAATATTCTTCAGGGCTTTGGTGGTTGATATTTTATTTTCCTCCTGCCAAGTTTGTTGCAGGAAGACGCAATCTGACATTTTTGCTTTTTGGTTGACCATATCCTCAGCCAATGCCTGGCAGTTTGGAGCGCCGCAAGCGCCGCAATCAATTCCCGGAAGGAAGCAAATGATGCGCTGCATTTTACTCATTTTCTCCAATGCTCTTTCTCTATCCTGATCCAGGATGAAAGCCGGCTTGGCATTGATCGGATCTAAAATTAATTTCTGTTTTATATTGGTGGCTAAACTTTGAATCGGATGGTCTTTAAATTTTAAGGATGATTCGTATCGTTTTGCACGGTGTTCCAAACGTTCAACAGTCAGGAAACGGTTGCCTACCATCAGGTTTCCGCCGGCGCAACTTTGGTCGCACGCACGGAGTTCCAGAAAATCGATGTCTGGAACTTCTTCATTTTCCAAGCGTTCCAGAAATCGAATAACGTTGTGAATACCATCGATGGCCATACTGCGTTCACCGAAGTGTTTGGATTCACCACGAGTGAGGCTCCAGAGAATACCGTCTCGGGTCAACGTTTGGCGCTGATCTTTCGTGTCGGGAACATCTTTAGAGCTGATATTTTTACGCACCTTGTTGTAAAGGACATTCATGTTGATGACACCGTCGACAATTGATTCCTGTTCGCCAAGCGGACTTTTCACAGAACTGATTTTGGCGATACAAGGCGTGATGTAGAATATTCCTATCTCTTCGCGTTTGGCACCTTGCTGCTGAAGTTGTTCCAACGCAAGGTGAGCACCCAGGTCGTGTGGTGCTTTGCGCAAAATCAGGTTATCTAGTAATGATGGGTAACGGATTTGAATGAGACGCAGCACTGACGGGCAAAAGGTTGAAATATGGGGACGGGCAGTTTTGTCGTTCCTGCAATATTCTTTGATCGAGTCTTTTAAAAAGCCGATAGGCTGTTCTACTTCATAAAGATGAGTAAAACCAATTTTTAACAAGGCAGCGTAAATCTGGTCTTCTGTAATATTTTCGGGAAACTGGCCAATGGTTACAGCAGGAAAAAGAGCAACGCGATATTTATAGGATTTTATTTGATCAAGGTCATCCTGTTCTACAAAAATAGCTTTTACCGGGCAAACCC
The DNA here is from genome assembly GCA_003246935.1 of Sunxiuqinia sp. Classification (GTDB taxonomy): domain Bacteria; phylum Bacteroidota; class Bacteroidia; order Bacteroidales; family Prolixibacteraceae; genus Mangrovibacterium. Next base: position 3,943 of record QKCF01000169.1, read on the forward strand.
GTAAACACTGGCCGCAGTCAACACATCGTTTTTTATCGATTACAGCCAGTCCATTCCGGATGCGGATGGCTTCGGTGCTTCGGTCGGGCAAGATTGCATACAATGCGTGCAGCCAATGCATCTTTGTGCATCAACTTTAAGTGCGTGATATGTTTCCGGTGCTCTGTGCATTTAAAAGTAGTTGACCATTTTTACAATTGTGCTTTTGCCAATAACAGAACTAATCTGCAAATCGTCGGTATTTTTTTTCATATTCGGGAGTCCCATTCCGGCTCCAAAACCCATTTCTCGAACCTTTTTACTGGCTGTTGAAAATCCTTCCTGCATGGCTAAATTAATGTCCGGGATACCAGGGCCTTCATCTTCTATTGTCGTAGTAATCCGGTCTTTTTCAATTTGAATCAGGATATGCCCCCTGTGGGCATGGGCAACAACATTAACCTCTGCTTCATACAAGGCAATGACGATGCTTTTGATGCATTTGACGTCAACTCCCAATTGTTTCAATACCTTCTTTACCCGGCTCGAAGCCTGACCAGCCTGGGTAAAATCTCCTCCTTCAATCGAAAAGTTAAGCTCCATTTTCTAATAGACAGGTTTTAGTCCAGCTTCAAACAATATTCCACTAGCTTTAAACATGGTGAAGGGCGATTCCATGATACAGATTCCATGTTCTCTTGCCAGTTCAAGCATTTCACCGCTTGCTTTTTTATTCCGAACGAAAGCAATTACACGGACATCAGCCATTTCAGCTGTCCGAATTGTCTGCAGGTTGCACATGCCCGTTATTAAAAGCAGATTGTCTGTATCCAGGGTCAACACGTCACTCATTAAATCAGAACTGTATCCCTTTTCTACATCAAAAGCATTCTGCTTAAGGTCGCAAATTATTTTTGCTGATAATAATTCGCAAACTTCAGAGATCTTCATGGATTGAATATTGTTTTTACAAATATGGTTGAAAAGGCAGAAATCGTTGATGTTTTCAGGTGTAAATAGCTCTTTTTTATAGAAATTTAGATTGATTATAAAATACTCCATCGTTCGCTGTTACTGTGAGTTAGTCGATCCATTCAGCTTGAAATACGAGCTGAAAGCCGCAATCTGTGCAGGGCAATCGATTGCGGATTTTGTGACAAATCTGTTGTTGTAGATGAGCGTTTATGGACGGATATTAAGCGATAGAGCTTAATTTTTCGATGGTTCGTGTTTCGAACTATTTTTTGTACATTTTGAAAGACTAACTGGACCGACTAAAAATTTTTACCCATGATTTACGATGAGAAGTCTTTTCTATTTGACGGTGCTGAATTTCCCGGGATTCAAAAACAATTAATTGATGCATTGTCTGCTCCTGTTTTTCTCCGAAAGCCGGATGGAGATTTGTTGTTGGCAAACAAAGCTTTTTGCGAAATGACAGGTTGTGGCGAAGTCATTGTGCAGGGGAAAAAGATATCAGATTTTATGGACGAGAGGCAGGCTGACCTTTTAGAACGTTATGATCAGGACGTGTTGAATGATAAAGAGAATCACCGTTATGAAGTGCTTATTCGCAATTCGGCTGCAGTTTTCTCAGAATATTTGGTCGAAAAGTCATTATTGTACAATGAGAAACAGGAACTAGTCGGGATTTTGTCTGTATTAACAGACCTAAGCGAGCAGCGTAAGGCTGAAAGGGGTATGAAAGCGGCGTTGGAAGCCTCGGAGATGGCTTTGGCTATGCTTCATAAAATACGGGCGGGGATTGTCATCGTCGACTCCGATTGGCATGTGATAAATTCAAATCCCGGTTTTGCACAGTTAATCGGAGGGGATATTGTTGATCTGTTCGATTCGGTCCCAGGTTTAAAAGGCGCCAATCTGAAAGAACTAGTCCCGGAGGCAATTTACCGCATGTTCGTGTCGATTATGAATTCGGGTGAGGCCAGTTTGGAACGTGATCTGCGGTATCAAAATAAGCTATTGCATGTTTCGGTAATTACGATTTATAAAAATCGGGTAGTAGGGGCCCTTATTCGCGATATGTCAACGCCGGCACTGGTACGCGAAGAAATTGTAAGTCGGGCTCAGCGAGTCAATAAGCAGAATATGGAGACAGTGCAAAAAATAGCCTTCCTGTTGGGCGAAAATGCGTCTGTTATGGAAGAGCTATTACACTCAATAATCGAATCGTATAGCTACGGAGAGGAGGATAAAGCATGAACGACTTGCATGTCGATGTTGATATCCAACAAAAAATGACGCATGGGCAAATCGTTTGCGGCGATGTGTTTCATTCAAGGCATATAAGTGGCGAAGGCCGGTATATCTTGATTTTATCCGATGGATTGGGACATGGGATTCGGGCCAACGTTATGGCCAACCTGACCACATCTATGGCGATGAACTATACTTCTTTTCATACAAAGCCCGAAATTGCGGCTAACATATTCATGCGAGTGCTTCCTCGTAGTAGCGATGGTAAAGAAAGCTACGCCACCTTTACAATTATTGAGATTGATAACGACGAGTTAGTTCGGATTATCAACTATGACAATCCGGCAAGCCAAATATTTCGTTTTGGTAAGCCCTTTGTTCCAAGCGAGTTAGAGATCCCAATAAGGGGAGATGAAAATAAAGGGAAAATTATTCGTGTCCGAGAATTTAAACCACTAAAGGGAGATAGGATCGTTTTTTTGAGTGACGGTGTTACTCAGAGTGGATTGGGAGGTAAGCGTTTCCCGATGGGGTGGGGCGATTATCAGTTATCTGAATTTATAAAAAGCCAGTTGGAACGGGAACCGGATATAACTGCGACTCGGTTGGCTAGAAAGATCATGAACCAGGTGGAAATGAATGATGGATTCAGAATGAAAGATGATGCCAGTTGCGGTGTAATCAATTTTCGAAATCCACGGGAGTTTATGCTGATAACAGGACCTCCGTTTTATAAGATCAAAGATCAGGATTTTGTAAGCAGGGTGAAGGATTTTCCTGGAAAGAAGATTATTTGCGGTGGTACTACAGCCGAAATTATTGCCCGCGAAATGCAGTTGGATATTTCTATTCAGCACCATTACAATTGGGAGAATATACCACCGGCGGCAGAAATGGAAGGCTTTGAAATGGTAACCGAAGGAATTTTGACCTTGGGACGGGTTGAGGAAATTTTGGAAAGCTATACCAGTAATACCCGCTTGGAAGGTTCTCCTCCCGAGGAGGTTGTAAAGCTGCTTTTAGAACACGATGTAATTCATATTTTATTGGGTATGCGTATTAACCGGGCACACCATGATCCGGAACAACCTTTTGAGATTCAGATGCGAAAATTTGTGGTTCGGCGCATTGTTAAAATTTTGGAAGAACGTTTCTTCAAAAAGGTCAATCTCGAATTTATCTAGTTTCGAAAACTGATGTTATTTTGCATCTTCGTCAATAGAGAACTACCATTTTATGAATAAAGAAGAGATTAAATCCTGTTTGATACACGAGTTGAATACGTCTTTGGATGAACGAATTGAGGCTTTGGAGAAGTCGATTCAGTCGGCAAAAGAGTCGCGCGATAGCGATACCAAAAGCAGTGCCGGTGACAAGTATGAAACCGGTCGGGAAATGATTCAGCAGGAGATCGATAAGTTCGAAGGACAATTGGCTCAGACAAGACTTTTAAAGACTGATTTGGCAAAAATTGAACATCAAAAACGGTATGACCAAGCCGAGTTTGGAAGCTTGTTAATTTGTAATTCTGGCAACTATTTTCTGTCAATTGCCTTTGGTAAAATTGTTGTGGATAAGGACGATTTTATTTGTTTATCGTTAGCCTCACCACTTGGGAAATCATTCTATGGGAAAAAGCAGGGAGACGAACTGCTTTTCAACGGAAAGAAGATTGTTGTGAATGAAATTCTATGATTGTGACTCGGATTTTGTGAATAACTGCAGGATATGTATATATTTGCATATTTAGTTTCAAGATATGGAATTTAAACAATTAGATCTTAAGCCTCAGGGAAATTGGTTTCAACGGAAAATATGGACTCCGCATGGTAAGCGTACGTTGATTTATATGCTCGCCGGAGCAGTGCTAAGTTTGATATTCTCTTATATCACCGGCGACATCGAGAAGTTGACCTTAGGCGAAAATATTTATAGTCTCTCAATTGGTGCATTCTTTGGATTCTTAATTACGAATAGTCCGTGTGCCCGCGGTAAATGCTAAAGCGTTTTTCTTCTCGCTTAATTATTTCCACTTTTTTGTCCATTCCAGCTGTTCTTGTTTGGTAAGGAAAGTCCATGCAATAAAACGACTGATTTTATTCCCTTGGCCCATACCAATTGTTCTCACTTCATTAGCTTCCACTTTCTTCAACGTTCTGTAGATAGCCGGTAGGCGTTCGCTTTTCGAAACCAGGCTTGTAAACCATAGACACGAACCTGAATAGTTTTTGCTTTGTAAAATCATTCGTCTCAGAAAGGCTTCTTCGCCACCCTCACACCACAATTCGTTGCTTTGTCCTCCGAAGTTTAGGCTGGGCTTTACATGCCGTTTCTGGTTGAGGTTCCTTGTTTTTCGTAAAGTTCCGGCATTAGCTTCAGCTGCAGAGGTGTGAAAAGGCGGATTACAAATGGTGAGATCAAATTGCTCGTTTGGTTGAATGATACCGGTAAAGACGTTTTGCGGATCTGCTTGATGCCGAAGTGTAATCTTATTGGTTAGTGATTGATTTTTGTTAACAATCTTTTGTGCCGATTGCAAGGCCGTTTCGTCAATATCCGCTCCAATAAAGTTCCATTCATACTCCATTACTCCGATGATTGGGTAAATGGCATTTGCTCCAACTCCGACATCGAGGCAGTTTATTTTACTACCCGTTGGGATAACGCCGGCATTCAGCTCGGCCAGCAAATCGGCAGCATAGTGAATATAGTCGGCACGGCCGGGGATTGGCGGACAAAGGTAGTTGTTGGGAATATCCCAGAAGGTTAGTCCGTAATTTGTCTGCAATATCGCCTTGTTTAGCGTTTTTACTGCCTGTGCATTGGCAAAGTCAATCGATTCATCGCCATACGGATTTGTTTTGACGAACGCTTTAAGTTCTGGGCATACCGTTATCAGTTTTCTGAAATCATATCGTTCCCTGTTTTTGTTGCGGGGATGCAGTTTGGATTTAACCGTTGGATGAATCTTTTTCTTTTCTGGCATGAATCATTCTTTCTAAGCCTGCAAATTTAAGTTTTATCGGGCAGAAACAAATTCAGTTATCTTAAGTCGATTAAAAATCAGAAAAATATACTGGCAAAACTGAATATTGCCGAGTTGAATCCCATGCAACTCTAGTGCCGAAGTGGTTTTGCTTTCGCCAACAGGGTCTGGTAAAACGCTCGCTTTCATGTTGCCCTTAATTGCGGGTTTGGATCCTAATTGTAGCGAGGTGCAGGCGTTGGTGATTGTGCCAACCCGCGAATTGGCAATTCAAATCGAACAAGTTACTCGAGATATGGGATCTGGTTTTAAGACTAATGCTGTCTATGGAGGTCAGTCCTTCTCGAAAGATAAGTTGAATTTAAGTCATCCACCAGCCATATTAATTGGCACGCCTGGCCGAATTGCAGATCACTTGCGCCGTGAAACTTTTTCAACAGGAAATGTTCGAACCCTGGTGCTCGATGAGTTCGATAAGTCGCTGGAAGTAGGCTTTGAGGCTGAAATGAGTGAAATTATCGGTTTGCTTCCCGGATTGAAAAAGAAAGTGTTGACGTCGGCAACGATGCATGCATCAGTGCCTGTTTTTGTGGGATTGAAGAAGCCGAAAGTTTTGAATTTCCTGGGAGAAAGCGAGTCGCAGTTGACAATAAAAACGATCATTTCACCTGCAAAAGACAAGTTGGAAACGTTGGTTGATGCGCTCTGTCATATCGGCAATGAACCGGGAATCATTTTTTGCAACTATAAAGAAAGCATTGACCGGATCAGCAATTTTTTATCGGAGAAGAAAATTGCCCATGGTTGTTTTCATGGTGGTATGGAGCAAAACGACAGGGAACGAGCGCTGATTAAATTCAGGAATGGTACGCATCAGTTGTTGCTGGCAACCGATTTGGCAGCTCGTGGTATCGATGTTCCCGAAATACGCTTCATTATACACTACCAGTTGCCCGGGCGCAGCCACGAATTTACACACCGCAATGGGCGTACTGCTCGTATGTTTAGCGATGGAACTGCTTATATTTTAAAGTGGGAGGAAGAGATCTTACCCGAATTTATTCCGGAAACGGAGATTGAGATGCTTTCCAAAGCACCTGTTCCATCTCCTTCAGAATGGACAACACTAATGATTTCGGGAGGTCGAAAAGATAAAATTTCGAAAGGCGATTTAGCAGGATTGTTTTTCAAACAGGGGCAGTTGGGAAAGGATCATCTGGGGGTGATCGAGCTGAAACAGGATTGTGCTTTTGTTGCGGTTCATAGCTCAAAAATCAATCAACTCATCCAATTGGTTGATGGAAGTAAGCTGAAAACAAAGAAAATTCGAGTTACGGTCGTTGAATGCAAGTGAAAAAGGCTTAACCCTTAGGGAAAAGCCTTGTCCGTATTTATTGAATAGTTGAATACTAAACCATTGGATGTGTTTTAAATACTTCTTCTGATTTCATCAGAATATCAACGTATTGCGCGCGTTGGTAAGTAAACGGATCTTTCATTGTTTTACGTGAAAGCTTGCCGCGGAAGTCACTCAGTTTTTTGTAGCCTTTGTTATCCATCCATTCATTAATTTCTTTCAATAGGGTAGCTGCGTAAGAAGGTTGGTTTTTGTAGAAGGCAGAAACCATCTGAACCACGTCGGCTCCGGCAAGCAACATCTTAATCACATCGGCTGAGCTTGAAATACCGCGGCTTGAGCACACACTGGCGTCAGTATTTCCATATAGTAAGCCTGCATAACGCAGCGCTAACTGGTAGTCTTTTTCATGGGTTAGATCCCAAGGGTAGAAAAATTCTTCTTTTTCGATATCAATCTCGGGCTGGAAAAAGCGGTTGAACAGTACAAAACCATCTGCACCAGCTTCATCTAATTGTTTAATAAAATTTAATGTGTTTGTATAGAATGGGCTCAGCTTCACGCTAACCGGAATCTTCACAGCACTCTTAATGCTTTGAACAATCTGCACCTGTTTTTCGACAATTTTCTCTCCTTCGATTTCGAAATATCCGGGGGTGGCATATAAATTAATTTCCAACGCATCAACACCGGTTTGTTCCAGTTCCTGTGCATATTCAACCCAGGTAGTTTCATAAATGGCATTTAAGCTCGCAATAACCGGAACGCTGACTTTTTCTTTCAGCTTTTTCACGTTGACCAGGTGTTCCTTTGGCCCTGCGTGTTCCATGTCCGGAAAAAGGCGGGTCATCTCGGCATTACGTTCTTCATACTCGTGTAAATCTTCATCCAACTGAATTGACTCCAGGTGAATTTGTTCCTCGAATAGTGATTTGTAAACAATCGCACCAATACCCGCTTCCTCAATTTGCTCAATGGCTTCGGGTTTTGTTACAAGGTTGCTTGCTCCGAGAATGATTGGAGATTTCAATTTTAATCCCATGTAGGTGGTGGATAAGTCTGCCATAGTATTGATTTTTTATTTGACTTCTGCTATTTAAACTGTAGGGCTTGGCTTTTGTTCATTACTGATAAAAGAATTTAGTTATCAATAGGCTGAGCATGCAAGCACTTTGACGGATAAGCCTCAATTAAAGTTAGCAAAAAAGTATATGTTAAAGGAATAATTGGAGATTAAAATTTTATTTCTTTTTTGACAATCCTTATTGGTTCGCGAATTTCTTTTGGTCCTTTTAGCATGTTATATTTTTGGAACAGCTGTTGACTGATTATTATAATATTCACCGGTAAGGTGGTGGCTAAAAAAAGAAAACCTGCAAGCCGAAGTTTGCAGGTTGTTCAAATCCTATAAAAGGGGCTGTTTACATTAAGCTCAGCGTTACAGTTAATCCGGCCATGACAACGGATACCATGGTCATCAGTTTAATCAGAATGTTTAATGACGGGCCGGATGTATCTTTAAATGGATCACCAACGGTATCGCCAACCACACCAGCTTTGTGTGTTTCGCTTCCTTTACCGCCGTAATTTCCTTTTTCAATATATTTTTTAGCATTATCCCAGGCACCACCGGCATTGTTAAGCATTACTGCTAAAGTAAAGCCGGAAGTCAATCCACCTGCAAGTAGTCCAACCACACCGGCAACTCCCATCAATGCGCCCACTGCAACAGGAACAATGATTGCAATTAAAGAAGGGAGTAACATTTCACGTTGTGCACCTCTTGTTGAGATTTCAACACATTTGGCATATTCAGGAGTCGCTTTTCCTTCCATGATTCCAGCGATTTCGCGGAACTGACGGCGAACCTCGTTAACCATTGCACCAGCTGCACGACCAACTGCTTTCATGGTCATTGCACAGAACACGAAGGCCATCATTGATCCTACGAAAATACCACCCAAAAACATTGGGTTGAAAAGAGTGATATCATAAGCAGCAGAGAAATCTTTTACAGAAGCCGCAGAAATCTGAATGGCTTTCATTCCTTCTTCAACTGCTGGTTTTACGGTAGTGTAGAAGATATAGTCGCCTTTAGTCACAAATCCCTCAGGTCCGGCAATTTTACCAAACCACAAACGAATTTCTTCCATGTAGGCAGAGATCAGAGCCATGGCAGTCAATGCTGCCGAACCAATGGCAAAACCTTTACCGGTAGCTGCCGTTGTATTTCCGAGCATATCCAAAGCATCAGTACGTTCCCGAACTTCTTTGGGGAGTTCTGACATTTCAGCATTACCACCTGCATTGTCAGCAATAGGACCAAAAGCATCAGTCGCCAAGGTAATACCTAAGGTTGAGAGCATACCTACAGCAGCGAAACCAATGCCGTAAACGCCCATCGCAAAATCGGTAAAACCACCCGCCGACCAGAATGAACCCACGATACCGAGTACAATTGTTACAACAGGAATCCAGGTTGAATACATACCAACAGCTATACCATCGATAATGGTTGTGGCAGGGCCTTGTTGGGCTTGGTTGGCAATACCTTTTGTAGGGCCATATTCGTCAGATGTAAAATATTCAGTGGCCTGTCCAATAATAACACCGGCTGCTAAGCCTATAATTACGGAACCAAACACACCGTATGTGATCCAGCCGATATAAGCCATTACTAACATTGCAAGCAGAATGAGAACTGACGAACCTCCGGTTCCCATTAACAACGCATTGAGTAAGTTTTTCTGGCTGGCCGATTCTTTTGTGCGAACCATGAAGATACCGATGATAGAGAAAATAATACCAATGGCAGCAACAAGCATTGGCGCGATGACGGCCATCTCCGTATTCATACCATTTTGTTCGAGCGACAATGCCGGAAGGGCTGCCCCTAAAGCAGCAGTTGCTAAGATCGATCCGCAATAAGATTCGTACAAGTCGGCACCCATACCGGCAACATCACCTACGTTATCGCCAACATTATCTGCAATTGTGGCCGGGTTGCGAGGGTCATCTTCCGGAATTCCGGCTTCAACTTTACCAACAAGGTCGGCACCAACATCGGCCGCTTTTGTATAAATACCTCCGCCAACACGGGCAAATAAGGCCTGGGTTGAAGCACCCATACCGAAGGTTAGCATGGTGGTAGTAATTTCGATTAATTTTTGATGTTCGCTGGTTCCTGCGTGAACAAGGTTCAAGCCGATAATATGCAGTCCGTTGGCCATATGCTCGGGGGTGAAGATCACTTTGTTCAGGAATAAATACCAGGCAGCAATATCGAGTAAGCCGAAACCGACCACAACCAATCCCATTACTGCTCCACTTCGGAAAGCTACTTTCAAGCCTTGGTTTAGTGATTTAGATGCGCCGTGAGCAGTTCTTGCAGAGGCGTACGTTGCTGTTTTCATTCCCAGAAAGCCACATAGGCCCGAGAAAAACCCTCCGGTTAAGAATGCTACGGGAACGAAGGGATTCTGAACTCCCATGTAAGCTAAAACAAGAAGGATAAGCATTAAAATGATGAAGACCATTCCTACGACTTTGTACTGACGATAAAGGTAAGCCATTGCTCCTTCGCGCACATATTGTGCAATTTCCATCATTCGAGGTGTGCCCTCTGAGCTTTTCATCATGGACTTGAAGAAAATCCATGCAAAAACCAGAGCCACTAATGAACATAGTGGTACAATCCAGAAAATACTATTCATAAAGTTAAAGTTTTAGTGCAACAGGGTTGCCGTTCTTAGTTTAGTTGTTTCTTTGCCTTTGAATTTAATAAATTATAAGCTCTGTTATTTTAGGATGACCAAATGTTTTTAGGCAGTTAATCTGGATCGTGAACTTCAGATTGATGTGTAAGTGTTTGAAAACAAAGGCGAAATGTGGGGTGTTTCGTTTTTGCAATTTGAATTGAGTCTAAAGAGTGGGGAGTGGATGACGATGATTTTCAGACTGTGATTTCTAGTCTCGGAGAAGTTCAGAGTGATGACTTTTTCACTTGTGTTACAACCTTACCTTTCCATTTGCTTGTGTAATAATAAACAATCAAAATAATCATCCCCAATAACCAGCTGGCAGGTTCTGCCCACCAAATACCGTTTACTCCGATGTGGTCCGAGAGAAAATAGGCCAAAGGAATTCGAACTAAATAAAGAGAGGCTATTGTGGTTAACATCGGGATTAGCGTGGCGCCGGCACCGCGTAAAAATCCGGTGAGCGTGAACATGATCGATAGAAGCAAATAGAAGGAAGAAACAATTAGAAGGTAGTCTTGCCCGATTTCGATAACTGCATGGTCGGGGGTGAATATTCGAATGATATATTTCCCGAAAAGGATGATGATTGCTGAAATAAGCGCAGCATAAGCAAGCGAAAAGATGATTGTTATGCGCAGTCCCTTGCGAGCTCTCTGCTCTTGAGCTGCCCCCAGGTTTTGACCGACAAACGAAGATAATGCTGAGCTGAAAGTGAGTGCGGGCATTTTAGCAAACGAGTCAACCCGCATGGCGGCCGTGTAGGCGGCGACAGCATTCGTGCCAAATGTATTGACAATTCCCATGATTGCCATCATTCCAAATGCAATGAAGGATTGTTGAAAGCCAGTTGGTAATCCTATACGGATACAGCTTTTGAAAATGGACCGGTCAAAATGGTATTTGCGAACAGAGAGGTTGATAACTGTATGTCGCTTGTTGAGGTGCCAGGTGGCAGAAAAGAATGCAAATGCTTGAGAAACAACCGTCGCTAGCGCAACGCCTTCAATTCCCCATTTGAAAACGATGATAAAGAGTAAATCAAATACAATGTTCAGAATGGTGGAAATGATCATGAACCGCAGTGGTGTTTTTGCATCTCCCATTCCCCTAAGGATGGATGTAATTCCTGCAAACCCGAAGAAAAAGAACATACCGGAAAGGTATATGTTGAGGTATGTTACTGCTTCCTGAAGCATTTCAGGTGGTAGCTGAAGGAGGATGAAAATAGATCGACTTAAGCTTAGGCCGATTAGTGTGACAACGATTGAGGCAAAAAGAAAGAAGATAAAGATTGTATCGATGGTTTTTTTAACGTTGGGGATGTCTTTGGCTCCAAAATATTGAGAGACGACAGTGGACGCACCAGAGCCAACGCCAATGACCAAGGATATTAAGGTGAAAATGATTGGGAAAGAGGCCCCAACTGCTCCCAATGCTTCCTTTCCCAGAAAATTACCCACGATAACACTATCGACAATGTTGTACAAATTCTGGAAAATATTACCTAAAACCAATGGAACTGAAAACTGAAGAATCAGGCGTGCTTCACTCCCCTCTGTAAAGTCTCTCATAAATCAAATAAAGGGTTCAAATGTCCTTAATTTTACTTGAATTTCAAAATAGGCTGCTGAAAGTTAATGTTGGGTTAAGTTTTTGGTACCTTGTTTTATGCTGTTTGGAAAGCGCTAATTTTGCTGGTCTGTTTGTCAAAAATAAGGAAGGGGAAACAAGTGCAGGTTGTTATGAAGGAGATGACCCACAACAAGAATTTTTTACATTATGAAGAAGAGAGTTTTATTTGTTTGTTTAGGTAACATTTGTCGTTCTCCGAGTGCTGAGGCGGTTTTTAACGGCTTGGTAAAGAGGAATGGCTTAGAAGACGAAATCGAATGCGATTCGGCGGGAACTGCAGGCTACCACGAAGGAGAGCCTGCTGATCAGCGGATGCAATGTCATGCAATTCGGCGTGGATATCGATTGACGTCTGTTGCACGCAAGTTTAATCCTGATTTTGATTTTGATGGCTTCGATTATATAATCGGGATGGATGATGATAACGTGAACGATTTGCAGGATCTGGCGTCGAACGTGGAAGATTTGAATAAGATTTATAAGATGACTGATTTCTGTAGTCAGGCTGGTCATTATTCTGTTCCTGATCCTTATTATGGCGGTTCAGAAGGCTTTGAGTTGGTTTTGGATATACTCGAGGACGCTTGTGAAGGATTATTAAATGAGGTGCGGGGCTAATATTTAATAATCCTTCACGGAAACATATTACATTCGTCTGCTGTTTTTAATTAAAAGAGTTTGCGGAGATGGGGCAACAGCAGTTTTACAGTTCTATTGCCAATTTTTACGAGTTTATATTTCCTCTAAAAAGTCAACAAGTTGAGTTGGTGAAATCTGAATTAGAATCCAGGGGGGAATTTTTTTTCCTTGATGTTGGCTGCTCAACCGGTCAGTTGGCAAACTCTTTATGCCAGTCTGGTGCTTTGGGGTTGGGCATCGATCTGAATTCAGACATGATTCGGCGTGCAAACGAAAATTATCGCGCTGCTGACCTGGCCTTTAGGGAGATGGACATGCTGAGGTTAAAATTCAACTTCCCTGAGAAATACTTCGATGCGGTTATTTGCTTCGGCAACACGTTGGTTCATTTGGATTCGATTACGCAGATTCGGGATTTTTTGCAGCAATGTGCCCATCTTCTAAAAAATGACGGTATCCTGTTTTTGCAGATACTCAACTATCACTACATTCTTTCCCAAAAAGTTGATGAGTTACCTTTGATTGATAACGACCAAATACGTTTTGAACGTTATTATCAGTTACCATCGGCTAACAATCCTAAGATTAATTTCATTACCAAGCTTATTATCAAATCGGAGGGTTCGGTGCTTGAGAATACCACGAGGCTGATTCCAGTGAAGAAGGATGAATTGGAAAGGATGCTCCAAGTAGTCGGATTTTCAGATGTTCAGTTTTTTAGCAATTTTGGTAAAAAAGCATACAGCGCGAATGAATTGCCACTTATTGTTGTGGCTAGAAAATGAGTGTGCTGTAGTTTGGATTTTGTAACTTAGGTGTTGATTGAAAATACATCAGCATATGAAAGCTACATTTCTTGCTATTCTATACTTGGTGCTGGTTTCTTGCACCGCTAAGCAACAATCAAAAGTCGAAACGCAGCATGCTTATGAGTATGCTCTAATTATCCACGGAGGAGCGGGTAATTTCGATGCAGCGTCATTTGGCGAGGAAGGACAGCTAGCCTATAAGGCTGCATTGGATTCTGCATTGCAAATTGGTGAGAAAGTACTACAGAGGTCAGGTACATCGGTCGATGCAGTTATTGCTGTAATCAGCTATTTGGAAGATAATCCGCTTTTCAATGCAGGTAAGGGAGCAGTGTTTACTCACGAGGGAACAAACGAGCTTGATGCTTCAATTATGAGAGGTAAAGATCTGAATGCAGGTGCAGTTGCAGGTGTGAGACGAATTAAGAATCCAATAATTGCCGCCCGAATGGTCATGGAGGACTCTCCACATGTAATGATGGCAGGAGATGGGGCAGAGGCATTTCTTGTAGAAGAAGGAATGACATTGGTTGATCCTGGCTATTTTTATACAGACAAAAGTTACGAGCGCCTTCAAAAAGCGTTAAAGGAAGAGAAACTCGGCACTGTCGGGTGTGTAGCTTTAGATAAAGCCGGGAATCTGGCAGCAGGCACGTCAACCGGAGGAATGACGAATAAACGATACGGAAGAATTGGAGATAGTCCAGTCATCGGAGCCGGGACTTATGCCAATAATAATACCTGTGGCGTTTCGTGTACCGGGCATGGTGAATTTTTTATTCGATATGCAGTTGCGCATGACATATCGGCGCTCATGGAGTACAAGAACTTAACTGTTGAGGCCGCAGCTCGAGAGGTTGTAATGAATAAGTTGGTTGAGGCAGGAGGAGAAGGAGGTGTGGTTTGTTTGGATCACTACGGAAAACCTGCAATGGTATTTAACACCACCGGAATGTTTCGGGCTTACATAAATTCTGAAGGTGATAGGTTGATCGGCATGTTCAAAGAGGAGTAGATTCACTTGTTGGCATCCTTGTCGTCAGGGCATAAAAAAACCGCCTTATTGTAAGGCGGTTGAAAAATTTTTTTACTATCCAAGATATGATTTAAGCAATTTGCTTCTGGATGTATGCCTTAACCGGCGTATAGCTTTTTCTTTAATCTGGCGCACCCTTTCGCGGGTTAGCCCAAATCTTTCTCCAATTTCTTCCAGGGTCATTTCCTGGCAACCAATTCCAAAGAACATCCTTATGATGTCGCTTTCTCTTTCTGTAAGGGTAGCAAGAGCACGTTCGATTTCGCGAGCAAGTGATTCCATAATCAAGCTGCGGTCAGCATTGGGGGAATCATTGTTGACAAGAACGTCGAGTAGGCTGTTGTCTTCACCTTCAACGAATGGTGCATCAACTGAAATATGACGTCCCGATACACGAAGTGTGTCCGCAACTTTTTCAGCTGGAAGCTCCAAAGTATCAGCTAGCTCTTCCGGAGATGGTTTGCGCTCGTTTTCTTGTTCAAACTTAGAATAAGCTTTATTGATCTTATTCAAAGAACCAACTTGGTTCAGAGGCAAACGAACAATACGCGATTGTTCTGCCAAAGCCTGAAGAATAGACTGACGAATCCACCATACAGCATAAGAAATAAACTTGAAACCCCGTGTTTCATCGAATTTTTCTGCAGCTTTTATCAATCCCAAGTTACCTTCGTTGATCAAGTCGGGAAGACTCAAACCTTGGTTTTGGTATTGTTTCGCTACAGAAACGACGAAACGGAGATTTGCGCGCGTTAATTTTTCCAGCGCTGCCTGGTCTCCTTTTTTGATTCGTTGTGCTAATTCAACTTCCTCTTCAACGGTGATAAGTTCTTCTTTGCCAATCTCTTGAAGATACTTGTCCAAAGACGCACTCTCACGGTTAGTAATAGATTTTGTAATCTTTAATTGTCTCATACCCTGTTAAAAAATCGTGCAAATATAGACTTTCAAAGTCAATAATTCAAATTTGAAAGGAAAATAGGCCGATTTGTAATTGAATCGTTAATATATCTTTACAGGAACATATCTAGTCTTCAGTCGAGAAGACGAAATAAGCTCGTTCTCCGTTCGGATAAACACCCTCAATAAAAATGCCACCTTTTGCCTTTTTTACAATCGCAATAAAATCATTAACCCCATTAACCTCTTGCTTGTTCACTTGGGTAATGATAAATCCTTCACTCAGACCGGCATCCTTCAGTTTACCTCGACTTAATTCTGTTATTTTGATTCCTTGGTTTATGCGCAGTTTGTACCTCTCGTTTTCTGTAACATTGTCAAATTTGGCTCCAAGAAATTCGTTCGCGTCTGTGGTAAGAATTTCCGTATCTCCGTGCATATTACGGAGTGTAACATTATAGGGTTTCGATTTATTGTCCCTTTTTATCAAAATTTTTACCACATCGCCAGGCCGGTGTTTCCCAACCTGCTCTTGCAGCTCTGCTACCGAGTTTACATTAATGCCGTCCACCGACAAAATTACGTCTTCTGCTTTTAATCCGGCTTCTTCAGCAGCACCATCCGGCGATAAACCAGCTACAAAGACACCCTCGATTTTATCTAAACCAAATTTGTCCGCAACCTGAGCATTCACGTCTCCAATACTTACTCCCAATAGAGCTCTCTGAACCTGACCATATTCTTTTAAGTCTGCAATAACTTTTTGAACAATCGCTGATGGGATGGCAAAAGAGTATCCGGTATACGAACCTGTTTGCGATGCAATTGCTGTATTGATACCTACTAATTCTCCGTTCATGTTAACCAAGGCGCCACCGCTATTCCCCGGATTTACAGCAGCGTCGGTCTGGATGAACGATTCAATACTCATGTCTGCTTGGTTGATGCCGATGTTTCGTCCTTTGGCGCTAACGATTCCCGCGGTAACCGTTGATGTTAGGTTAAAGGGATTTCCAACAGCTAATACCCATTCTCCCAACTTAAGTGCATCGGAATTACCGACTTTAAGGTGGGGCAGGTCTTTCTCTTCAATTTTTAGTAGGGCGATGTCTGTTGTTTTGTCTGTTCCCACAAGCTTGGCTTCGTATTCCCGTTTGTCATTTAATACTACCTTAATTTCGTCTGCCTGGTCGATGACGTGATTGTTGGTCACGATGTAACCATCGTCAGTGATAATAACACCTGAACCCGAGCCCTCGCGAATTCTGGGTTGTTGTCGTTGATATCGGTCTCCGTAGAACCAATCGTAGAATGGGTTTGAGTACGTCGTTACATTTTCTTTCGAGATTACCTTAACGTGAACAACAGCATGAACGGAATTCTCCGCCGCATAAGTTAAGTCCGGAGCCTGTCCTTGCGGGGCTGATGGCAGGCTGGCATATCGCATCGCCTGTTCTTGTTCGACCCGAACAACTTGAGGTTCGTTGAAAAATTTAGTGTAAGCCCAGAGCGTGATTAAAGCGCTTCCGAACGCGATAATTAATGTTAAACCTAAATTTTTACCATTTTTCATAGCATTCATTATTTTTGTTCAATATAAATTTATGCAGTGTTTGAACTGCTAAATTTAACGCATAAAGAGTGCCAGTGTTTTTGCATTTTTAATTCATTCAGGATGTTTAACATGTTTTAACAGCGGGAATTAGGTGTAGCTGGTTATGTTTTGAATTTGGATATACATCTGATTTTATTTTGGTTTAAAGTATCTAAGATATTGGTTTTCGAACAGCCAAAATTGATAGTAAAAGTGACATTTTTGTATTAAATGCTTTATCTTTCATCTTATTATAGGAATTTGGTAACTGATTAATCTTACGTACTAATTTTGAAAAGAGATTCCTTTCTCGCGATACCAAATTCTATAAAGCGCATTGTTTGGTAGTTATTGTTATTGTAATAATTGGGATCACGATTTTGTCTATAGCTCGGCAGTTGGTGCTTTACGATAGCATAAGTGAGCGAGCAAGAAACAAAGTGAATGAGCGGCAAAAGCAATTCATTAACGATTTCATCGGTATTGAGGTGGATTATATCAGCAATAGGAAGAAAGCTTTTGAAGCCAATATGGTGTACCGTTTGGCATGTAATGTTAGAACTGCGAACAATTGGTGATCTCAGTAAATGCCATGATAAAATGTCGAATCCAGAATTAAAAAAGGACGTGGAAGTTTGGCGCATAGAGTTAGCTTCTTTGGCATTTCCTTCCTTATTAATCTTGCGTCGAATTATGCACTAAGAGGCAGATAAATGAAGAAACGACTTCCTTGGTTTGGAGAGCTCTCAATGCTCAGGCGTCCTTGATTTTTCAGTAAGAAGTCTTTGCATATTTTTAGACCAATACCGCGGTCTTTTTCGTAGTTTTCTTTTGTGTAACCCATTGCAATCGGATCATCTTCCATGATCTCTTCGATCATTTCCTTCGTCATACCCACACCTGTGTCAGAAACAGTCAGCAACAATTTGTCTTTGGCCACCTGCGTGTATAGCGTAATCTTTCCGGCAGTACGGGTAAATTTAACCGAGTTGGAAAGGATGTTGCGGATGACGATATTGATCATTTCCATGTCGGCAAATGCATAATGGTTTTCGTTGACCTGGTTTTCAATGGTGAAGTTTTTGTGTTTAATCGAGCTTGTGAATAACATCAGGTTTTCTTTTACCAAACTGGAGATGCTAATCTTTTGAGGATTAACAGTAAGATTCCCTGTTTGGCTTTTTGACCAATTTAATAGGTTTTCCAGGAGGTTGAAAGAGCTGTCGACTACTTCGCGGGATTCGTTTAGAATTGTTTTAAGTTCTTTCGGGTCATCCATGTCTTGCTCGACAATTAGGTCAAAGATGCCTTTTACACTGCCAATCGGACCACGCAAACCATGGCTGATTAGTGAGAACATCCGATCTTTTTGTTCGTTCAACCGGAGGAAATAGCGTTTTACTTGTAGGTGTTTTCTAACGGCAATAATAAGTGCCGTTACAGCCAGCAATAACAGCCCCAACGAGACAATCAACAGGATGTTGTTTGTATGTTGCTTCTCCGACTGAATAGCCAATAAACGACTTTTAGTGTCTTCAATCTCTTTGGCAAAACCGGCTTCCATTCCTGCAATCTGTTCTTTTTGCTGAAATTCGGTAATGCTGTCTTTTAAATTTTGATAGGCTTGAATATGCTCTAACGATGCTTGGTACTTCCCCAACTCCGAAAGTAAATTTGCTAACTTCCGATGAAGGGCTACTGATTTTTCTTTGTTGTCAATTTTTTCATTTAGGCGGATCGATTCCTCGTAATATTCAACAGCGCGAGTAGGGTTGTCAAAGCCGATATAATTAACGGCCATATTTTCATTTGCCAGTGCCGCTTCTTCTAGCATACCGTATTTCTGAGACAAATCGAGTGCAGTTTGACTGAGTTGCGTACTGCTCATGAAGTTCTCATTTTCAGCTTCCAGAGCAGCAAGTTCGTTAAGCGCATGGATTTTATCTCGGATATCAGTTGCCGTGTTTTTGCCAGTTTGTGCATAAAGCGAACTTGCTCCCAAGAAATTTAGGAGTATGAGGAGAGTTAGTATCTGAGCTTTTCGCTTCATTCTGCTTCGTGCAACTTGTTGGCTATGGTCTCTTTCAGCGTTGAAAAATCACCTTCGTTAAAGCCGATAGAGCTATAGATAATTTTACCGTCTTTGTCAATCAAAAAATTCCTTGGAATAAATTGTTCAGCGAATTTCGAATAGATTTCACGTTGGGGATCTGCAACCAGCTTGAAAGTAAAGCCTTTATTTGCTTTAAACTTTTTCATTTCCGAGTTACTGTGTTCACGTCCCACTACCAAAAGAACGAAATCTTTGTTGTCTTTGTATTTTTCGAAAATATCAGTCTGAACCTGTGGCAATTCTTGCATGCAGGGGCCGCACCATGTAGCGAAAAAATTAACCAACACCAATTTGCCCAGGTAGTCCCCAATGGATTCTTGTTCTCCATTCTCATTAACAAACGTAAAGTCCGGAACTTGTTGTCCGATCTCTACCAACGTTGAAGAATCCCGTTCGTCCTTAGCTTGAACATCTTGCCAAAGTGCACAACAGGCAAGAAAAAAGATTAAAACGCTCGTTTTCATTACACCACAGTATATTCTCGAAAGCAATATAGAAATTATTCAGCAAGATATGGGAGGGATATTTTGAATTCTGTGGCGAGTTATCAACTCCTGGTTGTTAATACCGGGAGTTGATTTGTATTTTACATTTCAGAATCTTAGAGATATTTTAAGAATTCTGTAACATTACCTTCAATACGGGATTGAATTTTGTCGATGTCTGATTTTTCGAATTGATCACCTGTAATATTTTCGAAAAGCTCGATGTAACGATCGGTTACCGAGTCTACGAAAGCCTCATCCATTGTTGGGATTGCTTGGCCTTCTTTTCCTTGGAACCCGTTTTCGATTAACCATTGACGAACGAATTCTTTCGATAATTGCTTTTGTGCTTCACCTTTGGCCAAACGTTCAGCATAGCCTTCAGCGTAGAAATAGCGAGACGAGTCAGGCGTGTTGATTTCGTCGATCAGGTAAATTTTACCGTCTTTTTTACCAAATTCATATTTGGTGTCAACCAAGATCAAGCCTTTTTCAGCTGCAATTTCAGTTCCGCGTGCAAACAACTTCAGTGTGTAGTCTTCCAGCATTTCGTAATCTTCTTTACTTACCAACCCGCTGCTGATAATTTCTTCGCGTGAAATATCTTCGTCATGTCCTTCGTCCGCTTTTGTGGTTGGAGTCAGGATTGGTTGATCAAATTTTTGGTTTTCAACCATGCCTTCAGGTAGAGGAACACCGCAAAGGCTTCTTTTTCCGCTCTTGTATTCGCGCCAGGCGTGACCGGTCAGGTAGCCGCGAATAACCATTTCAACTTTGAATGGTTCGCAAGCGTGACCTACTGTTACATTGGGATCCGGAGTTGCAATTTTCCAGTTTGGTACGATATCGGCTGTTGCATCGAGGAATTTGGCTGCAATTTGGTTCAATACCTGTCCTTTGTAAGGAATACCTTCAGGCAGGATAACGTCGAATGCCGAAATGCGGTCGCTAACAACCATTACCAGGTATTCGTCGCCGATGTTGTATACATCACGCACTTTACCATGGTAAACACTCTTTTGATTCGGAAAGTTGAAATCCGTTCTGGTCAATGCTTTACTCATTTTCTTCTAATTTATTTTGTGGTTTTCGTTCTTCTAATTTTGCTAATTGTTTTTGATAATGCTTGTCGTACGCTTCGACAATGTCGCGCACCAATCGGTGACGCACGATGTCTTTTGTGTTGAATTGAACAAAGGAAATACCTTCAATGTTTCGCAAAATTTTCTTCGCTTGTAGTAAGCCAGATTGGCTTGCTGATGGCAGGTCGATCTGGGTTTCGTCTCCGGTAATGATGAATTTGGCATTCATCCCCATACGGGTCAGGAACATTTTCAGCTGATTGAGAGTGGTATTTTGGGCTTCGTCCAGAATGACAAAAGCATCACTTAAGGTCCGCCCACGCATAAAGGCTAAGGGTGCAATTTGGATGATACCGTCTTTCATGAATTCTTCCAGCTTTTTGCCCGGAATCATATCTTGCAGGGCATCGTACAAAGGCTGCAAATATGGATCGATTTTTTCTTTCAGGTCGCCGGGAAGGAAACCCAGTCTTTCTCCGGCTTCAACTGCAGGGCGGCTAAGGATGATTCGACGAATTTCCCTGTTCTTTAGTGCACGAACAGCTAATGCAATGGCTGTGTAGGTTTTCCCAGTACCGGCAGGCCCAATCGCAAAAATTAAATCCGACTTTCGGCTTTCTTCAACCAAAATACGTTGGTTGGGAGTACGAGCCCGGATAGGTTTGCCGCTATTGCCGTGTAGTAAGACATCCGATGGATTGACATTCATCGCTTCGCCAGCCAGCGGGTCGTTGTTCATTACCAGGCGAATGGTTTCTTCCGGTAAAATATTGAATTGATGATAGTGGTCGAGTAAAAGCTCCAGCTTCTTTTCAAACAAGGCACTTTCTTTTTTGTCGCCTTGTACAATAAGTTGGTTGCCGCGACTAATAATTTTCAGTTTGGGAAAGAATGCTTTAATCAGATCGATTTTGGCATTGTTGACGCCGTAAAATTCCAGAGGGTCAACTCCCTCGAGTACTATTAGCTTTTCAAACATATATTTGTTATCCGGTACTATTTTGGTACGACAAAAGTAACAAAAAATGTTTGGAGTATTCCGGATGGATAGGTCTGTTATCAATTCTTTTTGTAGGATTAATATTCTTGATTTTATGGTTTTCTCAAGTTGTGAAAAGGAAAAATGTTAACGACTAATTGGCGGTGAGTTAAACCTTCCGGCCTGCCTGCGGGTTATAGCAGGAAAATTGAAAAGAAAACTAAGCTTTCAGAAAATGGATTTTAAGATTACACGATTACCTTTTGGTTTGCGATTAAATAAATATCAGCCCGATAACGAGCTTTATACAATTTTGGGTGAAGAAGGGATTCGTCAAATGGTGAGCGACCATTACGACTTACTGGCTGCAAGTAAAATTAAGCGTCTGTTTCCGGATGACGAAAAAGGGTTGGCAGGAGCCAAGCAACGCTCGGCTGATTTCTTTATTCAGCGTCTCGGCGGACCGGATTATTTTAACCAACGACGCGGCTCACCACAGTTGGCTTCACGTCACTTGCCTTTTCGGATTGATGGGGATGCCCGCGTGATTTGGCTGCAGTGTTACGCTAAGGTTTTGGCTAAGCTCGAGAATGTTCCGGAGCCGGTTATCGAAGCTTTTTGGAATTATCTGCACGACTTCTCAAACTGGATGGTGAACACGCCGGATAAGCCATCAATTTTGATGGGCAAGAAGTAAATATGTAAGATAGGAGGACGATATGTTGTTGTTTTAGTTTAGGCTATAGCTCCTGAACTGTTTCGCGGTTTCTCAATTCCAGGTTCTCTTTCAGTTCTTTTTCGTTTTGCTTTAACTTCTGCAAATTGTTTGAGAAGTCAATGAGCCAACTGATAAAGAATATAGCAACGGGAACAGTAGCGTGTTGCCAATAAGGTGTTTCTTCTTCCAGAACTTGCCATAGGGCGAGAATCAGTATAATTCCCGATAGAAAGAGTAAGTGTATTTTCTTTTTCCAGCTATTGATATCATCAATAATCTTTAAAAGTTCGCTGTTGTTTTGTCCCGGAAGTTCAATATTGGTCTGGTTTATCCGAATCATTTGTTTTAGCATGAAGCGCTCGTAAAATCCGTTGCTCATGCGTAGTGATACACTGATCGAGAAAATAACAAGCAGAGGTGTCTTGTCCCAGTTGAAATGAGGTAGGTTCAGGCTGAAGGCTTGGTTTAATAAAGCTGGTAGCACCATTGCCCAAACAATGACTGCCATTACCAGATCGACCAAATTCCATTTGTTTAAGTAGCTCAGGCGGGTTGCACCAGAGAGTGCCTTTTTATTGGGGTGCATGGAGCGCAAGCGTTTAATAACTTCCAGGCGTTGTCGGTGGCTGCGCAGAAGGGGGAATTGAAAATCGTTGTTCATCGTTTTGCAAAATTACATTTGGATAAGCTTCAATAAAAGCATGATCGAAAAACTGAAAATCGAAATTGTAAGTGCTATGCGGGCTCGTTGATAGTCTCTTTGTTTTAATACGATATAGTAGATCACCCCGTAGATTGGAACGATAAGCGAAAAAGGAATATATAGCCAGGAGACGATGCCTCCGCGTCTTCGTATTGTAATCTCTTTGCGAAGCTTTTGAGTTTTGTTTTTTTGAGCCATGTTGAACGAGCTAAGAACTCTCAGCAGGATTTCAATGAACGCCTGCTGAGAATTGGTTTATGCTTCTCCTTTGAATTTTTTCCAGAAGGTTCCTGCTGCTCCGGCTACCGCAAGTGCAATGACTTTCCAGAATTTAACGATCATGGCGAAAAAGCCGACTTTGGCTAAAACTTTTCCAGCTACTAACCCGCCAATCGACCATGCTGCAACGTTGTCCATGTCGGGGTTGAAATCGTTGTAGGCATAGCCATCATTAAACTCGACAATGTTGAGCACTTGTGGCATGTCTGTTTCTACCAGAGGAAGGTTGGGCATGGTGGCAATGGCGTTCATCACCAAAACTCCTTTTCGTCCAAGGATGCGGATGTTGTAATTAAGTGTGTTTACAGTGTTGTCTCCAAACTTTATTTCCTTGGCCCAATACAGAATCTTCTTTTCGTTGTCATATGACGGTGTACTTGCCCAGCCAACAAGTTCGATGGGGTCGTAGCCGAGTTTTATTCGTTCTTTATTTTCATCTTCGGTGTCGCTTTTCATATCCTTCATCAGGTCGGCATAATCGATGTCTTCTGCATCGTCATCTTTCACATAACCAATGGCGTCATATTCGAGGTTGAATACATAGCCTGTGTCGGACAACAACGTTTGCTCGTCGCGAAGGATAAAACCAAGGGTCATATCGTCGCTGGGCGGGTTTCCCCACAGGTCAGTAAGAACTTGTTTGGCTTGGTCGGTATCTAGGTACCTAAAGCCTTTCGGTATTTTAATCGTAGCAACGCCGTTTGGGAGCTTAACCTCGCCTGTAACGTAGGTGTACGACTGCTCGATTGAGTCGATTCGCATTTGTGTTTCGTCGAGTTGAGCCCAGGCTATACTCAGCTGTGCCGCTAGCAGCGACAAGGTGATAAGGATTTTTCTCATATTCATTTGGTTGTGATTTAGTTTTTGGTCTAGTTCTGTTGGATGGGATAAGTAGGGGTTATTGTTTTTTGACTTGTTGAATGCCGGCGTTCAGACCTTTGCCAACAAAGATCAGGATGATGCCAAACAGAAGATAATCCCAGCTGCCAATATTTAGTTGGGGAGCATTAAAAGCCCCCTTGGTTATGAGTGAAAGGAACCCTTCTGCAAGGTTGCCAAGAATGAAGCCCCAGCCTCCGAAAATGAATAGCCTGTACAAGATGGTGAAAAGCACGGTAATATCGTCTTTTTTAACTTCCGCTGTCGGGCTAATAAACTTGTCCCGAATCAGGTTGAACAGCATAACCAGCAGATACGCGACGATCAGGATCAGGATCAATTTTACAAATAATGCTGAATAGTTGTTGAGTAGATTTAAGTCCATGTTGAATGTTTTTGTTTGGTTCATTTTAGAGTATTGTTTGTTTTTGATGGGATTGCAGATTGATAAGCCGCATACTTAATAAAAGGCCACAAAGCGGGAGGGTGAAGAAGATTATCCAGCCCGGTCGTAAGCCGGAAAAGCCGATGTTGATTATTGTTCCGAGTATCAACAAAACAGAAACAAAGAGGAGTACAGTCATAAAACCTCCAATGATTTGAGGAACATATTTCACTTCGAGAAACAAGCCAATGATCAGTAATCGGGCAGTGCCGGAGCTGATCGTGTCAATCTTGCCAGTCGAAGGGACAAACCATTCTTTGAAGACAATTGGTAGTAAAACTGCAATCAGCAAGATTAAGGCAAGAGATGTTTTTAATATGAGTTTTTTTTTCATAACGATTTAGGAGAGGGAGCCGAATGAGTCGGGCTCATGATAGGATTATAGCTTTTTGTTCGTTTCGGTGTTTGTAGATATTGTTAATCTTTTTTCCTGTGATTCCATCTCGCTCCATACTTTAGGCCCCAGAAATACCCAAGGCATATAGAGTGTAATAAGAACTGCATAAATGCCCCATTGTGTGTTTTCGAGTATTGCCGTTGAATAGATGATACCTAGCTCTATTCCATTGATAAAACAACCGATACAAATAAATTTGATTGTTTTAGGTGATAGTTTTAATTGTCCAATTTTCAAGTGAATCATGGTGAAAGGTTGATGAAATATCAGGTTAATTTTTTTCTGGACTTACAATTTACAAAACTTATCAGAATGTATAATCATGTTAGTGTGAATTTTTAGGACGAGAAAAATGATCTTATCTGTTTCGAATTGGTTTTGTCCAGAGTGTATTACGGAAGATGAAACAAATTGACAGAGAGGACAAATGTAAAGTTTACATACGGGTTAACTCCAGAGAATTCAATTTGAAACCCAGAGTGATTGATATTAATTTGACGGGCGAGTTGTAATAGCTGTATACAATGTCGTTACCTTGTACTATAATACTTCGCGGACTGACATACACAACATCGGAGGCATAATTGTATTTTAGCGACAACATAACTCTGTTTTTTATAATCAGGCCTGCTCCAACACTTATATTTTTGGCTACATCGTCATGATCTTTGAGCGTAACGACTTCAGAGTAATCTTCCTCGTCAAAAAGCAACTTCTCTAAAAAGGTTGCCTTGTCATAGATTTCATAAGATGAGGACGTAAAGTTGAAATTTAGTCCAAATGCCAACTCGAAGAAGGGTTTTACTTGCATTGATTGGGGAGGTAGGAAGCGATGAAGGAGATTTATGCTTACAAAATCGGTGCTTGATTTCAGCTCCATTCCATACCAGTCATCTTTCTGATTAATGCTGAAAAGAGATTCAAGCTGTAGGCCCATCTTCCAAAATGGGATTGCTTTTGATGGGGTGAAGGTAAAATCGAAATTGACGCCGGGGAGCACACTTTGCCCAAAGTTTGTCTTAAACTGGTTTTGAGGTAAGCCCATTACAAAACTCGTCGAGATGTCGATGCCATATCTGGTAGGTGGAGCTGTATCTGTTGAAGTCTCTTGAGCTACTGCATAGTTAAGGCAGAATAGCATTCCAAACAACAAGGCGAAAATTCGTTTCATATGAATACGGTTTTGTGTTTGAAGGGTGACTGGTTGTACGAGTATACGGAGTCTGGCTCAAATAAGCTGCATGTAATATACGCTATGGAAGCGGTATGAAGTAGAATGCTCCGATCTTTTAGAGAACGTGGAGACGAGTGCTGTAAATTACATTGAATTGATAGCTAGTTTTTTTAAAGGAATAGTTAATTACGGTAGTACTAATCTCGGCGCATAGCTTCGACCTTCATTTCTTTGGGCATTTTTTCAATGGCGTATCGTAAGGCTGTTCGCGGCATGCTGGCTTTATGGTTCACCACATAGTTGAATACTTCTTGTTGATTGGCTTCGCTTGCGGCTTTCAACATCCAGCCATAGCCTTTTTGCACCAAGTCGTCAGTGTCGGTAAGCAGGCTGTCGGCGATTTCGAAGATGTTGGTCAGGAATTTTCCACGCCGTGCCGGGATGATCAGGCTAACGGCGGCAGCGCGGCGTACCCAGCGGTTTTCCGATTTGGTGAAGCCTTTCAGTTTTGAGATCAATTCGGGATACATCATCACCAAGTCTCCAACCGGATGATTACACAAACTATCGCACATGGCCCAGTTGCTGACATTGTTCTTAAGCCATTTCTCAAATAGCGTAAAATCATCAAGCGTGTAGCTTTTGCGAAGCCTGTATGCCCAGTTGCAGGCAATGATGGTTTCCTCTTGGTAGCCCGACTGCCAAAGCTCGTCGCAAAGGGCAAATATTTCAGTCTTTGACAGACG
>QKCF01000103.1 GCA_003246935.1 Sunxiuqinia sp.
CGAAGTTTTCTGGATGGCTTAAGGTTTGGAAAAGACTCATTGCCTCAGTATATCAGTAAAGAAGGAAAAGCCTATCAAGGTATTGTGGAGACTGGTAATTACGATCCACTGATCGAGTTGATGCGTTTCTTTACGCCTTTCGGTGTTCATCATTTTAATGAGAAGCGGAATGTTGGCATTGCCTGGGCTGACTCTATAACTTATAAAGAAGATGTGACCGATTTGTTGCCCGCTTTGCAAGGTGACTGCTGGATCGGTGTTTTTATCGGCAACTACGATGGTGGTGGTCATAAAGTGAGTTTGAATTTGAAGTATTACTTGAACGAGCAGGAAGTATCGGATAAACCAGCCAAAAAGTACTGGGTGCAGCCGGTTTTCAATACAACCAATGTGATGGAAATGGCAGGGCAGGAGTATGGCACGATGTTTAAGAAGGATACGTTGACTGTTGATTTTGTCGTTCCTGAAGGGGTTAAAAATGTGACTTTCCGTTATATCACAACCGGGCATGGCGGCTGGGACGGTGGCGACGAGTTTGTACAGAAGAAAAATGAATTGTTTATTGATGGTACTCCGTTTTTCAGCTTTACCCCCTGGCGTGTTGATTGCGGAACTTACCGTTCGTCGAATCCGGCATCGGGTAATTTCTGGAATGGACTTTCATCATCCGACTATAGTCGTTCGGGCTGGTGCCCCGGAACAGTTTCTCACCCGTATTTTACGCCTGTGGAAAATTTGAAGCCGGGTAAGCATCGTATCCAGGTTTATATTCCATTGGGTGAGCCTGAAGGCAATATGTTTAGTGCATGGAATATCTCCGGTGTATTTGTTGGCGAAATTGAAGAATAACAGTTGATCTTAAACGACAGGAACAGGGGACTATGCATTTGGCGTAGCCCCCTGTTGTATATGGGTGTTTTAGTAGTCTGAAGCTCTCCCCGATGCTTTCAGTAAAATTTTCAGCAGTTCGTTAAAATGTTGAGCATGCTTAAGTTCTTCGATGCTTTGCCTCATGCGGTAACGCCATTTGTGCCGAACATTTGCCGGAAGATTGATCTGTTCTTCCTGTGTTTGATTCCATCGAAGCTGGCCGTCCATCGCCAACAAATCCTGAATTGGGAATATTGTCCACATAGCCGGAGAATACAGATGTTGCGTGATGATTTGCTGACAGATTTCCGGTTCTGCAAAAAACGGTGCGACTCCCCAGTTCCCTAATTCCTGGTTGTAGAAAAACTGGGTTTCTTCGTGGTCTTCCTCCCACCAGCCACGGATTGTTGACATGTCGTGGGTTGAGGTTGTACATACCGATAAGTATGGTGCATCAGCTGGATGTGCAAACCGTCTCTTCGGATCTTTGGGCATGCGCTGAATTTCGAGGCTCAGAATGTTGAGGTCGTTCATCGCTTTCGGCACACAGGCCGGGATCATGCCGAGGTCTTCCCCGCAAACCATCAGGTTTCCGACAGAGGTGATTGGCGGTAGTTTCTGCATTCCCTTGTGATACCAAAAATCTTCGTGCCGACTGTAGAAATAGTGATTGTATAACTCTTTTAAACGTTCCTGCGACCAGTAATCCAATTCTTTGTAGGAGCTTGTTGTCATCACTGAAATTCGGGGGTGCCATTGGTTGTGGCCGCTGCTAACCAGAATTACATTAGCCACCAGGTCGAACAAGCCATTGCGTAAACGAAGGTTGTCAATATCAAGCTGTTCCTCTTCAATACCGTTTAAAAAATAAGAATTGATTTTTTGCTGTGTATTAAAATCCTCTTTTAGCTGGTATTTTTGACCACCCAAGTCATCGAGGTAATTTTGAATGACATTTTCGGTTTCGTCGCCAAATTGTTCCACCAGCAAGTGGTACCTGATATAGGGCTGGGTAAGACGATCGTAATGGAAGTTAATGCCCCATCGCTCAATTTCTTCAGCAGTTAACGGTAGTGCCGGGTTAAAATGCCCCAACAACGCTTCAACGGCGTCGCTTGGTACTTCCCAAATACGGAAAAAGCCCAGTATGTGATCAATCCGATAAGTATCGAAGTATTCAGTCATTTTTCGCATTCGTCGAATCCACCACGCATAATTATCTTTGGCCATTTCGTCCCAATTATAGGTGGGAAAGCCCCAGTTCTGGCCTTTCACCGCAAACTCATCAGGTGGAGCTCCTGCCTGGGCATCCAGATTGAACAGGTGCGGTTCAGTCCAGGCTTCCACACTATTGGGACTAATGCCAATGGGAATATCGCCTTTTAAGATAATGCCATTTTTACGGGCGTAGCTGGCCGCTTCTTTCAATTGTTTATCCAAGTGATATTGGATGAAATAGTGCACCAGAATATTGTCACGACTTTCGGCTCCGGGAGCACTCAGTTCTTCAATTTTATAGTGGTCGTAGCGCCGAAACTCGTCCCAGGTGCTGAAATCGGGCGATTTGTATTTATCACGCAGGTAAACAAATGCCGCATAGGGTACCAGCCAATCTTTATTGGCTTTGAAAAATTGTTTATAGCTATTACTGTTAAAAAGCTTTTCGCCATCCTGATCGTAAATCAGTTTGTAATAGCGCGATTTTATCTTGTGTACCTCGGGATAGTCGACATGGTTTTCCAGGTTGAGACGTGCACGGTGTGTCTCAAACTCTTCTTTTAAACGCGGATTATTTAAACTGCCTATTTTATCTAAATTCAGATAAATAGGGTGAAGCGCCATCACCGAAATTGATTTGTAAGGATAGGAGTCGAGCCAATTGTGAGAAGCTACGGTTTCGTTAACCGGTAGAATCTGAACCATCTTCATGCCAACTAATTTCGCCCAATCGATAAACTCGACTAAGTCGCCAAAATCGCCGGCGCCAAAGCTTTTCTGGCTACGTAGTGAAAATACAGGTACGGCAACACCTGCCGCTTTCCAGTTCCCTAAAGGATAAACGAATTTGTGATCGGTTTTGATGAAGGCAAACGATGCGTCGCGAAAGGGAATTGCATTGAGTTCGCGATCGAAGCCTTCTTCTACAGTTGCCAGTTTGCCGTTTTGTAAGTCCCAAATTCCGTATTTGTAGTATATCGGAAATTTCAGATTTTCGGCATCAACCTGCACTGTCCAAACAGGGAAATCATCACCACATTCCATTAAAAGAGGCTGCGCTTGATTCCAGTTTCCGAGAACTTCCTGATTTCCGATCATACAGACTTTGTAATTCTCGTTAATGCGCGGAACGCTGATGCGGAATTGCAGGATCTTATCTTTTTCAATCCAGTTGACGGGCGCTTTATTCTGTCCGACCTTCATGATTACCTGAGAAAACGAGGACGTGTAAAAGGCTTTTTCTGCCGGCGACAGATCTTTCCATTTGTCAGCTATTTCGATGGTTGGCTGGCGGTATTTTTTGATGTCGATAAAATGGTTGCTACCCCATTCCCAGTGCAGGTTCCCACTTGTGTCCTGCATGAAATATTTATATTCCAAACGATCAACGGAAGGCGAACAGTCAAGGGATATTTCCCAGAAGCCGTTTCCAACACTGTACATCGGAATGGCCCTTTCCGGTTTCCACTCACCCAATTCATCAACGGAGCCGGAGAGATAAAGCAATTGTCCCAGTGTTGTGTTATAATGAAGTTTGAACGTCAATTTCATATATCACCAGTTTTATGTTGTCAATGCAAATGTGAGGGGGTTGGTTGAGACGAGAAGTTACAATAAATTGAATTTATTTTTTGAATAGATGTGGCTGTTTTAGGCCTTAGCTGTTTATACAACATATCGGAAACAGGCTATTTAAAAAGGAGAGCGGTCAACTAAACGGATAAACTGCTGTTATTCTAAAAGGTCAACCGGCTGGTTGTTCCAACTTGCGTTAACTTCAACCCAAATAAAAGTTTTTATGAAAAGAATCTATCAGTTCCTGACTTCCATGCCATTTATGGGCTTTTTGCTGCTGGTTTTTGCCATTTCGATGGCTGTGGCAGCTTTTACGGAAGCCAGTTATGGAACGGACGCTGCTAAAAGCATCATTTATAATACCCATTGGTTTGAGCTGGTGCTGGTGCTGCTGGGCTTCAATCTGATGGTCAACTTTCTGCGCTACAAAATGTATTCGGCCCGAAAAATCGTTATCGGGCTTTTTCATATATCTTTTATTGTCATCGTGGTAGGTGCCGGTATAACCCGTTACATTAGTTTCGAAGGTGTGATGCATATTCGCGAAGGGCATAGCTCCAACTCGATTGTTTCCACCGATACTTACATAATGATTGAAACACCGGATAATGAGCTGAAGACGAAAGTTCTTTTTTCAGAATTGCGATCCGGAACATACTCGGAGACGATTGATGTTGAGGGTGAACGTGTAAAAATAAAATCGATTGGTTTTGTGAAAAATGCGGTTAAAACACCGGTTGAAAGTGCCTCGGGCGAACCGATGGTCGATTTTGTAATATCGGCAGGGCAGGGCATGCAACCATTCTCCTTCAAAAAAGGAGAAACTATTAACCTTGGTTCGTTGGTGCTTGGTTATAGTTCCGAAGCCAATATTCGGTTTGAAGAGGAAGACGACCAGCTTTATATTGTGACGGATCGGGATTTGGAAATTCGCTCGATGACAGGCGACGAGCCGATCCCAGTGGCTGCCGGAAGTCGTCAGCCGGTTTTGCCCATGCACCTTTATGCTTTCGATGATTATTTGATGTTGATTAAGCAATTTTATCCGCATGCACTGGTGCGCGTGAATCGCTCGAGCCAGGGAGATTCCGGCGAGGATGCTGTAATTCTGGAGATGTCGGATGGTGAACGGGTTTCAAATGTGAATGTTTTTGGGCGGGCAGGTCAAATCGGTCAGCCGGTAACCTATACGCTTGGAAATACACCATTGAAAATTTCGTATGGATCAGAGTTAATTAAGTTGCCGTTTTCGCTATACCTCGACGACTTTCAGTTGGATCGCTATATCGGATCAGATAGCCCATCGTCGTTTGCAAGCGAGATTGAATTGAAAGATGAAGCACGAGGTGTGGATGAAGCTTACCGGATTTTTATGAATAATACTTTAAAGTACCGGGGCTATCGCTTTTATCAGTCGTCGTACGATAAAGATGAACGTGGAACCATACTATCCGTCAACAAAGACTTTTGGGGAACTTTCATAACCTACGCCGGCTATCTGTTGATGGCGATCGGGATGATTTTGGCTTTGTTTGCTAAAAATTCATATTTCCGTCATTTGGTTCGTCATTTAAAGGAATTAAAAAAAGTTGGTGCTGCGGGTATCGTTGTGTTGACCCTGTTTGCTGCAAATCCGGTTAATGCAAATGACACTGCTCTGAATGGGATTCCATCGCTGGATCGGGATTTGGTGAGTGATTTCTCCGAGCTTTGGGTGCATGGGAATGACGGGCGAATTGAACCCATGTCGACACTGAATAATGAAATTGTGCGCAAGCTTACGCGTAAATCGACATTCGAGGGAAAGTCGGCAGATGAAGTGGTATTGAGCATGAATCTCTTTCCTGAGTTTTGGCGGACTGTTCCCATGATTAAAATGGAGAAGGAGGTCGCATCGAAGCTGGGAATTACGCAGAAATATGCTTCACTGTTGGATTTCTTTGACGAGGAGGGGCAGTATCGTATCTTGGATGCGGTGCAGGAGGCTTATAACAAAATGCCGGCGATGCGAGATCAGCGCGATAAGGACTATCTGACGGTTGATGAGCGGGTGAATATTTGCTTCATGATTTTTAACGACGAGTTCTTCACCTTTTTCCCGCCGGTGAATCAGAAGGATGCCTGGTACGCCGTAGGAAGTAATCCGACTGGATATCCGAAAGGCGATTCGTTGTTCGTGGCTAATAGTTTTAAGCTGTTGCGGGAGTCGTTGACGCCGGGCGGTGAAATTCAACCCCGGCAAATAATGGCTACGATTAGTAACTTTCAGCAAAAGTTCGGAGCCGAAATATTGCCGTCGGACGGTAAAAAGGAAATGGAATTGCTATACAATCAGTACCAACCGTTCAAAAAGATATTCCCTTGGTACCTGCTGTTGGGCTTTGGATTGTTGGTGGTTTTGTTTGTGAATATTTTTCGCCATAAGGCAGTGAGTAAGCCTGTTAAATATGGTTTCTCCGGGCTCATAATTCTAGCCTTTGTTATTCATACAGTTGGGTTAATTGTGCGTTGGTATATTTCGGGGCATGCACCCTGGAGCAATGGCTATGAGTCTATGATTTATGTAGCCTGGGCCGCTATGCTTGCCGGAATAGTCTTCGGAGGTAAATACCCGATGGTGCTGGGGACAGCATCCTTTTTAACCGGAATAACCTTGTTTGTAGCTCACCTGAATTGGATGAATCCGGAAATTACGCACTTGGTGCCGGTATTAAAATCGTATTGGCTACTGATCCATGTAGCGGTTATCACGGCAAGCTACGGGTTTATCGGCTTGAGCTCGTTCCTTGGGCTACTGGTGCTGATCTTGTATGCCTTTATGCAAGAAAAAAATCGAGAAAATGTTGATCATTTTACGGATCAATTGTCGACCATCAGTGAGCTGTCTGCAACGCTCGGCTTGTATATGCTCACCATTGGAACTTTCCTGGGTGGAGTTTGGGCCAACGAGAGTTGGGGTCGCTATTGGGGATGGGATCCTAAAGAAACCTGGGCGCTGATTACAGTTGTCGTCTTCGCGTTTATTGTACACATGCGATTCATTCCCGGTTTACGCGGACGCTTTAATTTTAGTGTAGCAACGGTTATTGGCTTTGTGTCAGTACTGATGACTTACTTCGGCGTAAATTATTTTCTGAGTGGAATGCACTCGTACGGAAAAGGAAGCGTTGAGGGGGTACATTGGTCTGTTTATGTATCAATGCTGATTGTTGTAGTCCTTATCTTTTTAGCAAGCAGTAAATACCGGAAATACGGACGGTCAGAGGCATCGTAGTTCGGTAGTCTTGTGTAGAAAAGCTTTTAATTAACGGAACACAAACACCGAAATATTATCTTTGGCGGGTTATTAAGGCGTTTAATTTAGATTGAAAGAATGACTGTTAAGGTTACGCGTACTTTTGATATTCTCGATTATTGCTTGAGTAATTTTCCTCGGAAAGACGCTCTAGGAGGCAAAAATGCTTCCGGATGGTACACATACTCCACAGCTGAATATGCCGAAAGTTCCAGGCTTTTTGCTTTGGGCATCATGGCACTTGGCCTGAAAAAAGGCGACAAAGTGGCAACGGTTACAGCGAACAGGCCTGAATGGAACTTTGCAGATATGGGAATAGCCATGGCCGGGATGGTACATGTGCCGATTTATCCTACCATCGGGGACGACGAATATGCTTACATTTTAGAGCATGCCGAAGTGCATTGTTTGATTGTTGGCGACAAGAAGCTATGCGATAAACTAAAGCCTATCGTTGAGAAGCTTGGCAGTGTTAAACTTGTTTTCGCATTTGAAGATGTTGAGGGCTGTCGTAATTATCGGGAGATTTTTCAAGCTGGTCGCGAAGCAGAGGCTGAGCTTAGAGCTAAGTTGGAGCAAGTTAAAAATGAAGTGCAACCTGACGATATAGCAACGTTGATTTACACTTCGGGAACAACAGGAGTTCCGAAGGGCGTAATGTTGTCGCATGGTAACCTGGTGGCCAATTTTACGGTGCATGCCAAAATGCATAGTTTGGGTAAAGACCACCATGTGATCAGCTTTCTGCCGCTCTGCCACGTATATGAGCGCAGCGTAAATTATCACTTCCAGGTTAAAGGAATGGGCATTTACTATGTGGGCAATCTGGGACAAATTGTGAATGCAATCAGAGAGATAAAGCCACACATGTTTAACTCAGTACCGCGTTTGTTGGAGCGTGTTTACGATGGCTTTGTTGCAAAAGGAAACGAATTAACGGGGATTAAGAAAGCCATTTATTTTTGGGCTTTGCGTTTAACGCGTCATTTTGAGTTTAATAAGAAATACGGACCTTTTGTTGGCCTTCAGATTAAGCTGGCTGATAAATTGGTATACTCGAAGTGGCGTGAGGCATTAGGTAATAATATCACTTACATTGTTTCGGGAGGTGCTGCTCTTCAACCTCGTATTGCCCGGGTGTTAGGCATGGCAGGTATGTATACGCTGGAGGGCTATGGATTGACCGAAACTTCGCCTGTAATTGCGGTGAATAACCCTCGGACGGGAGAAATGAAGATAGGAACTGTGGGGACCATTTTGGAAGGCATTGAGGTGAAAATTGCTGACGATGGCGAGATTTTGTGTAAAGGTCCGACGGTAATGAAGGGCTACTATAAAGCGCCTGAACTGACTGCTGAGGTGATCGATGAAGATGGGTGGTTTCATACCGGCGATATTGGCTACCTCGATGAAGGGAAATACCTGAAAATTACTGATCGTAAGAAGGAAATGTTTAAGATGTCGGGAGGAAAATACATCGCACCACAGATGATCGAAAATAAGCTAAAGGAGTCTTTCTTCATTGAACAAGCGATGGTGATTGGTGAAAACGAAAAATTTGCCAGCGCCCTTATTTCTCCAAACTTTGATTATTTGCACGACTGGTGTGCACAGCATAAAATTCATTACCGCGACAACCAGGAATTGGTGCAATTGAAAGAGGTTAAGGCTCAGTATCGAAAGGAAGTTGAATTAATCAATAAAACACTTGGTGAGCATGAAGAAATAAAGCGTTTCCGTTTGGTGTGCGAAGAGTGGTCACCACAAAATGGTAAACTTTCACCTACGCTAAAGCTAAAGCGCAACTACATAACGAAGAAATACAAACATTTGATTGACGATATTTATAAGGTATCGAAGGGCCCTGACACAGGAGACGGAGGAGGAATTAAGTTACCTCGTATGAGCCTTCGCTTCGATTTAAATAAATTAACGAAGAGATTTAAATAAAGCAGAGATAGAAAAAGCCATCGGAGAAGATGGCTTTTTTATTTTGTGCCTTAACCGCCAATTCGTTTCACTTTAAAACCTTGGTTCTTTAGAATATCGATCACTTTATCCCGAAAGTTACCCTGAATAAGGATTTCACCATCGCGTGTTGATCCGCCAACACCACATTGCGTTTTCAGCATCTTTGCTAACTCTTTCAGTTCCTCATCGGTACCTTCAAAACCGGTAATTAAGGTTGCCGATTTTCCTTTGCGACCTTTTTTATCGAGTTCTACATAGAGCGTTTGTTTGTTAGCTGGCATCGAGGGCGTTTGGTCCTGCTTTTCTTCTTCTTGTTCGTTTTGGCCGTCGGGGGAAATTGAAAAAGCCATTCCCAATTTAGCTTTCCAGTCTTGTTCCATCTTGAATTTTTTTCAAAAATAGGATAAAAATATTAATTCAAATGTACCTGAAAATATACCTGTCCAGTGAACTTTTAAGCTTGCTTGCTGGTTTGAAAGGGTGTCTAAGTTGAAAAAAGAAAAATGGCGAAACTCATCGAGGTAAATTCAGTGCAAGACATTCTTCCTGAATATAAGAACACGGCTATTAGCTTATTGTTAGAATATCATAACTTGAATAGGACTTTCAAAATGTACGATCAGGCGCAGATTCTGATTGGTATGTGCATGGACAACCGCAAGAATTTATGGGTTCCGGAAAACTTTGCTTTTGTGATTCGTTCAGGAGGGGCTAATTTATTTTTTCACGAATTTCAGGTGTCGTATGCTATTGGTGTTGGTGGCGTGAAATGCATCGCACTGATTGGACACAACTATTGCGGCATGGAACAGCTTGATGAGCAAAAAGAAGAATTTATTGCCGGATTAGTTCATAATGCCGGCTGGAAAGCTGAAAATGCTACTTCGCACTTCGAAAACCTCTCGCCATTTTTTGAAACCGGAAATACCATCGAGTTTTTGCTTTGCGAGGTTGATCGCTTACGAAAACGTTACCCGAAAGTAAAAGTGGCTCCGCTGTACTTCGACGTCGATGCCGGGAAAATTCTGCAGATCGTACCGGAATAAACTACTTCGCTGTAATTGGAAGGAAAGGTCGGTCTTGTTCGAAATAGAAAAGGCTGCCCCGGAGGACAGCCTTTCATGAGAATTAAAACTTGAAGTCAATTCCTGCTAAAAAATTGATTCCTGCCTGGGGAAAGTAACCGTCCATTTTGTAGCGGGTTCCTCCGGTGTAGTAAGAGTAAACCCACGCGTTACTTTCGTATTCCGCATCAAACAGGTTATTCACCATCAGGTGTAGTTTTATTTCCTTAAACAAGTTTCCTTTTATTGAATAATCTACTTTCAAGTTGTTTACAAACCAGGCATCCAACTTGCGGTCGTCACTGGATGAGTTGTCGATATACTGGTCACTCACATAATTTGAAAGCAAGCTAATCGACAAGTCCTTAATAGGAATGAAGCTCAACTGGCTGTTCACGATTACGTTGGGCGAAAATGCCAGGTCGGTTTTGCCGAGGTCGGTTACATATTGATAGGGCTCGTTGTCCATGTCGTACCAGTAATCCCAGTTATCTACGTACTCGGTGAAGTTCTTAATCTTGTTTTGGCTAAATGTTGCGCTTACATCCCATTTCAGGGCTCGTGTAATTTTTAGTCCACCCATTAGCTCAATACCGGTACGGTAGCTATCATCAACATTGACCATGATGGCCGATCCAACATCATTAAGCTCTCCTGTTTGGATTAACTGATCTTTATACAGCATGTAGTACAGATTCGCTCCAATGGAATAGTTGCGAGTACGGTGGGTATAACCGGCTTCGAAGTCATTCAAGGTCTCAGCAACCGGCATGTAATTCTCATCAGCATCTACAAAGTTACTGCGGGTCGGCTCGCGGTTTGCCCGGGCGTAGCTGATGTAAGCTTCGTTTTGAGTATCGGGTTTATAGTACAAACCAACTTTCGGATTGAAGAAATCGAATTTGTGTTCTTGGGTGATATCACGTAAGTCGTCATCAATCCCGCTAATTGAGTAATCGATGTGGCGGTATTGAAGGTCGGCGTAGAGGTTTAAAGCTTCCGTCATTTGCAGGTTGTACTTACCAAAAATATTGAAGTCTTTTTTCACACCTTTGCCGCGGTACCATTCAAAATCTTTGGTGTTTTTTGTGTCTCCTAACCATTCTGTTACATCGCTCATGTTGTTGCCAAAGTATTGTGCCCAAATTACCCGGCCAAAGTGACGTCCGTCGTATTCGTTATAGCCACCGCCAAAGATGAAGGCATTTGTTCCGTCATCGTAATTTAACGAATAGGTGGCACCGTAAAAATCATTGTCCAGCCATTTACGGGCAACAAGGTCAGTTACGTCGATACCCTCTGGTGCGGTCATTTGGTAATCAGCATAATCCTGATCGTATTCGTAATTCTCGTAATAGCCACGTCCGTACGTGTAGTGCAGGGCGGCATTTAAATTCAGATATTCGTTGAATTTGTGTGAAAAGTGAAGCTGGTAATGATCTTGTTGATAGTGGTCTACAGCATTGTCATAAGAGTAAAAGTTGTAGGTGCGGGCGTCAGAGTTGATCAGATCGTTGTAGCGTTTTTGGTTTTCGCGTTCCGAACCAGACCACAACCAATGATCTAGGTAGCGCTGCATTCCTTCCTGATCGTTATTCAATTTCACAGAAGGAACGCCATACCAAGCCTGGTAGGTTTCTTCAAAGCCCGAGAAAATATTCACTTTCAGGATGGTATTTTCGGTGTAATAACCACCTGAAACAAAGAATGATTTCAGATCCGATGAAGCGCGATCGATAAATCCGTCGGAAGTTACTTTTGACAAACGAATATCAAAGGCAAATTTCCCCAGCAGACCTGTTCCTGCAGAAACTGTATTCTTGAAGGTTGAGAAAGAACCTGCGGAGCTTTTTACTTCAGCATAAGGTTGTTTGTTCAGCGTCGTGGTTTGCAGGTTGATGGTTGCGCCGAAAGCAGCTGCTCCGTTGGTCGAGGTTCCCACACCGCGCTGTACCTGGATGTTGTCGATCGAGCCGGCCAGATCCGGAATATCAACAAAGTAAGTTCCGTGAGACTCGGCGTCGTTCATCGGGATTCCGTTTACGGTAACATTGATGCGGTCCAGCGATGTTCCACGGATACGAAAGTTGGTGTAACCGACACCGGCACCGGCATCAGATGTAGCGACATACGATGGAGTCATGGTCAACAGGTAGGGAATGTCTTGTCCGATGTTACTGTTTTCGATTGTTTCGCGGTCAACCGAAGTCTTGGCTACCGGCGTTTTGTCGCCTGCTCGTGTTGCCGACACCATGATTTCTTCGGTCATAACACCCGATTGTTTCAGAGTGATTGTTACAGCTTGGTTGCTGTTTTTCAGCTCTACAGTTTCGCTTGTTTTCTCGTAACCGATGAACGAAATAAGAAGCTTATAACTTCCCGAATGTAAGTTGGCGATTTCGAATTGCCCGTTCGAATCAGCGACAGTGCCCGTGTAAGTTCCCGCCAAAACAATATTGGCTCCCGGCAATACTTCATGTTTCTCGTTCATCACCA
Organism: Sunxiuqinia sp.; assembly: GCA_003246935.1. GTDB lineage: Bacteria > Bacteroidota > Bacteroidia > Bacteroidales > Prolixibacteraceae > Mangrovibacterium. Next base: position 12,490 of record QKCF01000103.1, read on the forward strand.
CCCCGGAAATTGAATACTGTGCGAAAGTTAAGGTGGTCAGACTCATCATGACCAGCAGAAAAAATACTTTTTTCATTTTTTGAGTGAAAGTTTGGTTAATAAATAACCAATGAGGTAGGAATTCTTGTTTCCTTATTGCGCCCTCCCTACGCCGGCATTACCCGGATCAGGTTCTGTGGGTATGATCTCAGTCCGTAATATTAGGACACCCCATTGCTAATGGTTGCGAATTTAGATACAATCTAAATAATGCACAAGTTTTTCTTGCTTAAATCAGTTTTATTATTGATGAGGTACATTCAAATGCATTGTAAACGAATAGTTTGCCAGTCAGTATTTCACCCGCTTCTGTGATGATTTTGAGTACTTCCATTGCTTGCATGCTACCGATAATACCCGGTAATGCACCGAAAACACCTCTCGGAGCGCCATCTATCGATTGGTCTTCCGGTGCTTCAGGAAACAAATCTTCATATACAGGTCCTCCCTTGTAATTAAAGACTGAAACCATCCCTTTAAATTCTTCGATCGAACCGTGTACCATTGGCTTGCCTTGTTGCTGGCAGGTTTGGCTAATCAGGTAACGGGCCCGAAAGTTGTCGGTGGCATCAACAACTACATCGTAAGCTTGTATCAGGCTGGCTGCATTCGACTCAGTTAAACGATCAAAAATGGGAAGTATACTTACGTTCGGATTGAGTGTTTTCAATACTTCCTGAGCATGAGTAACTTTAGCTTTGCCTACAATTTCTGAGTTATAGAGGATTTGTCGTTGCAGATTAGTCAAACTCACTTTGTCATTATCAACAATTCCAATGTGCCCGACTCCGGCGGCTGCCAGATACATGGTGACTGGAGAGCCTAGTCCACCTGCACCGACGATTAATACTTTGGACTCTTTAAGTTTTTGTTGCCCGGCCTCCCCAATTTCGGGGAGCATGATTTGCCGGGCATATCTTTCTTTTTCTTCTAAATTCATGACTTAAGCATGTTGCATATAAACATCCCAGTCTTTCCAAACGACCTCATAACCTTGAGATTTGAGTGCCATTTCTACTTGAGCGGGACTGCGGTCGTCGTTGATGGTGAATTGTTCCAGCGCCTCGTCTTTTGTTGCATAACCACCAGGTTTGGTGCTGCTGCCTGCGCTCATGGTTGTAGCACCTAGCTTGGCCAGGTTATCACGCATGGCAGAGCTTTCACGGGTTGAAATGGATAGTTCCACATTTTCATCCAGCAAGCGATAGGCACAAATGAGCTGAACAAACTCGCGGTCGTTAATCGGATAGTCCGGGTTGAAGCTCCCTGCATGAGGACGTAATCGGGGAAAGGCAATAGAATACTTGGTTTTCCAATGGTTCTTTTTCAGGAACTGAAGGTGAAGGGCCGTGAAAAATGAATCAACCCGCCAGTCTTCCAGTCCGAGCAAGCAGCCTAAACCTGTTTTATGGATTCCTGCTTTACCTAATCGTTCCGGAGTCTCCAGCCGGTAGCGGAAGTTGGCTTTCTTGCCCTTTGGGTGATATATCGGGTATCGTTGTTCGTAATAGGTTTCCTGGTAAACGTATACCGCATGTAGTCCGGCATCAACTAAGGCTTTGTATTCTTCCGTTTGCATTGGCTGTACTTCTATAGAAATCTGGGCAAATAACGGGTTGAGTAATTCGACTATTTCCAGAAGATACCCGAAACCTGCCTTGCGTGGGTGCTCTCCGGTAACCAGGAGCAGGTGTTCAAACCCAAGTTTTCGAATTGCTTTTGCTTCCTCTAAAACTTGTTCCTTATTGAGTGTGCACCGGTCAATTTCATTGTTGTGATTAAAACCACAGTAGGTGCAAAAGTTAGTGCATTCATTCGATAAGTAGAGTGGGACATAAAGCTGAATGGTTTTGCCAAAGCGTTTGAGGGTTAACTCGCGGCTTTGTTGTGCCATTTGTTCCAGGTAGGAAGCAGCAGCCGGCGAAATCAACGCCATGAAATCGTCGATGTTCCGTTCGGTTTTGTTGAGCGCTTTTTCAACATCAGCAGCGTTTTTGCTGTAAATCAGGGCGCGGGTCGAGTCCCAATTGTAGTGTTGTATCAGTTCGTAAAAATCCATCGTTTTTAATCTAAGAATGAGGTTAGCGGACTACTGGCTTCTGCATGGTCGCGTACAGGAGCAAGCTTGGCTGCCCGTGCCAAAGTGGCCGACTCAACTGCCAGATTGAAAGCTTTGGCCATCATAATCGGGTTGTTGGATACCGCAATGGCTGTGTTCACTAAAACTGCATCGGCTCCCATTTCGATGGCTTCGGCTGCGTGTGACGGAGCTCCTATTCCTGCATCAACAATGACGGGTACATTGGACTGCTCGATGATGATGCGCAGAAAGTCGCGTGTTTGCAATCCCTTGTTGCTACCAATTGGAGCTCCCAAAGGCATCACGGCTGCAGTTCCGACATCTTCCAGCTTTTTACACAAAACAGGGTCAGCCTGGATGTATGGAAGAACGACAAAGCCGAGTTTAACCAACAAGGTTTCTTCCGAGTCGGGAAGAAGATAGCGGGGATCGGGGTGGATTTCGAGTTTTATCCAATTGGTGCCTAGAGCTTCGCGAGCCAGCTGAGCTGCAAAAACCGCTTCTTTTGCCGTTCGAACACCGGACGTATTTGGAAGCAGGTTGATACGTGGATGATTCAGGTGTTTAAGCAGATCATCATTGCTGTTACTAATGTCAACGCGGCGTAAAGCCACGGTTACCAGTTCGCTTCCGGATTCGAGCAAAGCTTCCTCCATAATGGTGTTCGAACTGAATTTGCCTGTG
>QKCF01000350.1 GCA_003246935.1 Sunxiuqinia sp.
ATCCCACTTCCAAATAGAATGGCCGGCATAACCACGCTCAACCGTTCCATCCAAATTATCCCAATGGTTCAGCACCCGACGTTGATACGATGGAATTTCAACCCGATCAATTTCGGCCAAATCGGTAGCACTGGTTTTAAGCATACGCAGAAACTCATAAACTCCGTAAAGCGCTCCAAACTCTGTGTTCGCAGCAATTAAAATTGTACCATCACCTTTCGATCGACGAATGATGAAACCATCATCTCCAAGTTTCCTCAACTCATCTTCGCTCAATTGACTGGCAATCGTTTTCGATTTCGAAGTTCCAACCAGTATGATATTTTTAGCTGTTTTTGGGATAAAACTCGCTTCGCCGAGTCCCAAAGCCGGGAAGCTTTCAGCCAATTCATCTTTTATAATTTGGAAAGTGGCTGATTCTTCCTGAATGCAAATAGTCGTCGGAAACGTGGTTTTAACTTTTACAGAAAGCTGCTGATTCGTGAACCACAATTGGGAACCATCAATAGCTTGCCCAGAAGAACTCAAACTTAGCAGAACTAAAGCAAAACAAATAATCCGAGGGAAGTACTTATGCATAGTTTTATTGTCAATGTATTTAAAAATCAACCCATTCTTTATTCGTTCAAACACCCAAAACAACCGTTCTAATGGTTAAGAGCAGACGTGACTAGTACAAGAGCCTCACGACTTTAATACAGGGCTACGAATTCATCAAATTTTGGATTCCAAAAAAAAACGAAACGGTAAGGCTGGAGTCTTTACCACATTTGTGTTGCGGTAAAGACTCTAGCTCAGGGTTTAATTATACCCCGGATTTTGATAAGCCGCTTTATCGGCTTCAGACATTTCCAAACCATCAATCTGGCTTGAAGGAATAGGACGTAAATAATTTTGCTCGCTGATCGTACGAGTAAATGTTTCTCTATTATGCACGTGAGCATCCTCTTTTGAGGCATCACTACAGATATCAAATTCCCCGGCAATTTCGCCCCATTTCTGAGTACGCACCAAGTCCAACCAACGATAACCTTCTCCGAAGAATTCACGTGAACGTTCGGCCAGAACGTAATCAATTGTAATTGTAGAAGGCGTATTTGCAATCATTTCAGCGCTGTAATCCGCTGTTTTAACAGAATCACCGCTATTGCTGTATGTCCATACCCCTGCACGAGCACGCAAAACATTGACTAAATCAACAGCAGAATATGCGCCCGATGCACCTTTCACCGCTGCTTCAGCTGCTACCAAATACACTTCAGATAATTTGGCAATCGGGAATGGACGTGTAATACCACCGTTAGGTGTACCCAGCCCACCATCCTGCTCATGAGTGGATACATACGGTAAAAGCTTCCACAATGTAGGCCATGCCCATCGACTAATAGCTGAAGGACCTACAACCCAATCTGCTCTTCCGGAAATTGTTCCGCCTCCCATTCCACTTTTATCATCAGAAGAAGAACTTGGATAAGTAATCTCCGAAGAGTCCTCATTCAGGAACGTTAATACAGGATCTCCCATTGTTACAGGCAGATTATTTGCGTTATACAAAACGTCGTAGTCTGACCCTGCGTAAGAAGAATTCTTCTGCCAGTTTCCTCTGAAAACAGTGTTGAATGTTCCGTCGTAACGAGAGTCATAAGTTTTATCCTCAAAAGTATCTTCAAATACACCAATGGGCGGTGCCATACGACTCCATGGGCGACCGTAGCGCTGAGATTCTTCACGTTGTGTAGAAATTAAAGCTGTCCCATCTGCAGTATAACTTGTTAAGTTTCCTGAATAGTTCCAGTTCGGGAACCATCCTGCAAAGTTGCCCGGAGCCGCGCCGCTATTATATGAGTGACTTGAACCATCATAATATTCACTGTCTTCCGTGTGGTCAGCATACAACAACATTTCACTGTGCCGATCATTTGAACCCACATTAACGTCATAGAATGAGGTTTGTAAATAGAAGGGACCTGGATCGTCAATCGCTGCTACCGCTACATTATAAGCTTCCTGAAAATACCAGGATGCGCTTTTCCCATCGGGGTCTGTTCTGCTATCAACAACCGGATAGGTGGGAATATTGTTAGGATTTTCCAACCACCAGCCATAGGTAAGATATGCTTTCGCCAAAAACAGACGTGCCAATGTTTGTGTTGCCGTCCCAGTCATTCTACCCTCAACCGGCAAGTTTTCAACAGCATCTAATAAATCAGGGAAAATTTCAGTTGTATACACTTCAGCCACTGTATTGCGAACAGAAGCACGTGACGGACTGGTATTAAAAGCCAATTCTCCTGAGCCTAAATCCAAAGGAACACCACCAAAGGTCTGAACTAGCAGAAAATAATTAAATGCGCGGAAAAATTTTGCTTCAGCAATCAATTCATCTGAAACTCCTGCTTCTGTTCCATATGCAATAATACCATTTGCGGTATTGATGCTTGTAAACGCATTTTGCCAGGTGATATCGGCTCTGCTGTTCGCTGCGGTCAGGGTTCCTGCCCCTGAAAAGTCCATTGCTTTAAACTGTTCATCGGCGCTGAAACCGTAAGTGTATTCATCTGTACCCGTTTGATAAGCATTCAGGAAATATCCATTTCCGAACATGTTACGCAAATTCGCATATAAATAAGTCAGTGCTCCTTCCTGTGTTTTAAAATATTCGGGAGTGAACGTAGCTCGTGGGGTTTCGTCCAAAATATCGGCGCACCCAGTAAAGAACAATGCCAGTAAGGCTGTTCCTATTATAGTTTTAAATTGAAAATATTTCATAGTTTTCAGTTTCTAGAAAGTCAGGTTAATGCCAAATAAGAAATTACGTGTAGATGGAGAGTTTGTACCAACAACCAAAAGACGCGATTGAAAAGTATCCGAAACGGCTTGATTTTCATTACCATAGGAGTTTGTCTCTGGGTCTCCACCCGATTCTTTATGATACGGAGAAAACAAAACAAGTGGATTTTGCACGGTAAAGTAGAGTCTCAATTTACTAATACCGGCATCTTTAAGCCAACCTTCGCGATTGAAATTATAGCCTAAAGTGATTGTACGAATCTTCAAATATGAAGCGTTAAAATATCCTAAGGTACTTCCATATTTGGGATTATCGCCACTTAAAGTACCACCTGGCTTAGGATACTTGGCCCCAGTATTTGATTCTGTCCAATAATCAACATCAACGTTATTTCTACGTCCGGTCATCATATTCAAATAACCGTTTGAAGAATAAAGTGTACTAATTAGTTTCCCTCCTGCCTTAAAGTCTCCAACAACAGAAAGATCAACATTTTTGTAAGCAACCCGAGTATTTAAACCACCCTGGAATGTCGGCTCCAGATTAATTATCTGACGGTCATCCGTACCAATTTGCCTTGTAGGAGTACCGTCATCATTGTACTCTCCTGTATATTCAACCTTAATATCACCCGGCTGTGCATTGGGTTCCAAAACAGCCATGTTTTCGTCACCTTCATTCCAGATGCCAGTCTTCTTATAATCATAAATCACATCAATTGGATGCCCTACAAACCACCAGTTTGATTCATCTTGCTCCACACCTGAAGCCAAAGCCGTCAATTTATTGCGGTTTGCATAGAGGTTAATACCAGCATCCCATGTCCAACCATTATGGTCTTCCATGATTACTCCGTTAAGAGATAGTTCAAATCCTTTATTCTGAGACCGACCAATATTTGCCGTATAACTTTCAACACCGGCAGTACTTGGCAGAGTCACATCAAACAAAATATCCTTTGTTTTCTGAATGTAATATTCCAAAGTACCGGTAATACGGCTGCCGGCTAATCCGAAATCCAAACCAACATTATACGTTTCAGAATATTCCCACCCTAAATTAGGATTTTCTAATTCAGAAACAGAGTAACCTGTCACATATTGATTACCGAAATTGTAAGGCGTCGAGCTCAACAGCCCAAGCGTTGAATAAGGATCTACTGATTGATTGGAAGTTTGTCCATAACCTACGCGAAGTTTCAATCTATCAACTGCTTTTAGATTATCCATGAAGTTTTCTTCACCCATATTCCAACCGACTGATACTGCAGGATAGGTATGATTATTATTGCTGGGAGACAAACGAGATGACCAGTCCGAACGAACAGCAAGACTTACCATGTATCTACCATCATACGAATACATTGCACGTGCCATCAACGACTTCAACCCTGCCTCATAATAGCCTTGTTTCTCGGGATCAATAGTAACTTCATCAGTAGCCTGTCCTAAATTATAGAACTGAAACTGATCGGATGGAATACCTGTAGCTGACACAACGGAACTGTGATAATGCGTTTGTTCTGCAGAATATAAACCTACGAAGTTAAAGTTATGCTTATCATTAAATACCCGATCATAAGTAATCAGGTTTTCAATAGCCCAGTTGGTCGTAAGCGAGTTACCGATAGTTGCTTTAGAAACCGCTGCCTCACTTGAATTGAATACTCCTTCACCTGTATAATCGCCGTCATTCGTTGTACGGAAGTTTAAACCGACATTCAGCCGATATTTTAACCCCTCAACACCAGGTATTTTAACTTCACCATAAACAGTATTATAAGAACCAAACGCTAACGACTTGTTCGCCCAAGCATCACCAAGTCCTTCAATACCTTCTCTCGTATACGCATACATGTCATCGATGCCGGCAACATTTACCCTGGCTTTTAATGAACCATCTGCATTATAAGGATTAGTAATCGGAGTTGTAGCCAAAGTGTTGTAAAGGTTAAAATCATCACCATTAGTAATGGAGTAAGTATTATTTGTTGAGAAACCAACTTTAACATAGTCACCAATTCTTTGGTCTAACGATGAACGAATTGAGAAACGTGTATAATTTTGCTCCGGAACTAAAGCTTCGTCTTTATAGTAGCCAATACCGAAATTGTAATTCCCGGTTTCTGTACCCCCTGAAACACTAACATCATGAGAAGTTACCATGCTGTTTTGGAACAACAAATCCTGCCAATCAGTACTCACATCATCACTTTCATCAGAGCCATTTGAATAAAGACCAGCAGACTCCCGAAGCTTAATAAAATCAGAAGCACCCATCATTGGATATTTGGAAAAAAGAGTTTTTAAACCAACGTAACTATTATATGTTACAGTTGCTTTTTGTCCCATTTTACCTTTGTTCGTTGTGATAATAATAACACCGTTAGCACCTCGAGAACCATAAATAGCAGTAGCAGAGGCATCTTTCAAGATTTCAAGGGTTTTGATGTCACTTGGACTGATATCATTCATAGAACCCGCAAATGGAATCCCGTCCAGTACAATTAACGGATCGTTACTTGCGTTCAGAGAACGGGTACCACGAATACGGATCTGCATAGAAGCTCCAGGCTTTGAAGATGTTTGCGTCATTTGAACACCGGAAACACGTCCTTGAAGTGCTTGAGAAACGTTGGCTGCAGGTATTTCTTTCATCTGTTCTGCATCAACAGAAGCGACCGAACCTGTAACTTCTTCTTTTCGTTGTACACCATAACCAATAGCAACAACTTCTTCCAAACCAATGGTTTGTTCAACCATTACCGCATCAACCTTAGTCCTTCCTTCCAATACAACCTCTAGAGGTTCCATTCCTACAAAAGAGAAGATTAAAGTCGCTCCGGCAGGAACCGATTTCAATGTATATTTACCATCAAAATCGGTAATAGTACCGTTTGTTGTACCTTTTTCAACAACTGTAACACCAGGTAAAGGTTGTCCGGCTCCATCGGTCACCGTTCCACTTACAGATACTTGCTGTTGCTGTTGTTCTCCAACAGACCAGACAACATCACTTTTGGAAATAATAACCGATTTATCGACAATTTTATAAGACACATCCGAATTCCCCAACAACTGGTTCAGCACGCTTTCCATGCTAGCGTTGTTCAGGTCGACATCAACCCTGCGGTTTACATCAAAATCATCGTTACTGTAGAAAAACTGGTAATCACTTTGGCTTTTGAGCTCATCCAACACCTCCTTAATTGTCGTATTTTTCAACTGAAGGTTGAATTTGCCTTGAGAGAAGGAACTTGCCGTTGCTCCCAACATACTCAAAAAGAATAGAAAGACTGTTAGTTTCATACACAAGAATAGTTTAGGCACGAAATACCTCTGCCAGTCAGGCGGATAGATCTGATTTTTTTTCATAAGTTTGTCCTTGAGTTTTATTACTTAATTAGGCCTGTTCTGGTAAAACAGGTTTGAGATTTTAGGTCGGATGATGCTGGTAACATCACCGGCCTGTTTTTTTATTTGTCCATTATTTCAATTTGCTCCTCGTTGGTTTTAAATTTCACTTTATTGATTTCCTGAATAATTTTCAGCGTGTAATCCAATGATCGGTCCTTATTGATCACACCTGAAAACCGGTAGTTCTTAATCTGCTCGTTTTCGAACGAGAAACTCACTTCATACCAACGTTCAAGCTGTTTGGTTAGGTTCAGCAGCGTTTCGTTGTTAAAGTAAATTTTTCCTCCTTTCCAAGCAGTAAACTCACCT
>QKCF01000163.1 GCA_003246935.1 Sunxiuqinia sp.
AAAAGAAGTTGACGAAATTGGCATCTGCTTTTTCCACGCACCACTTTTCCATCCGGCGATGAAAAACGTTGGACCTGTTCGTCGCGCATTGAAGGTTCGTACACTTTTCAACATGATGGGACCAATCATCAACCCATGTTTACCTAAAAACCAACTGGTCGGAACTTCCGACCTGGAGATTATGGACTTGTACAACCAGGTTTTCGAAGCCGGAGACCAAAATTATATGCTGGTACATGCACTGGATGGTTACGACGAAGTTTCGTTAACCGGTGATGCCCGCTACATGACACGTAATATTGAAGACAACCTCTCGCCTGCTGATTTTGGTTTTTCAACCCTGAGACAAGAAGAACTTTCGGGTGGTAAGTCAATTGAAGATGCTGCCAATATCTTCAAAAACATCATGAATGCAGAAGCCACAGTAGCACAACAAAACGTTGTGATTGCCAATGCAGCATTGGGAATTAAATGCATGTACCCTGAAAAATCGCTCAGCGACTGTGTTGCAGAAGCCAATGAATCGTTGAAAAGTAAAAAGGCGCTCGACGTTTTCAATAAACTAATGACTACTAATTAATAGCTTAGGCACAAAAGCCTGACATGAAATTTGAAACAAAAGCAAATGACTATTTTAGACGAAATCAACAATAATAAACGCCGCGAGATTGCCGAGGCAAAGGAGAAGATAAGCATTGAGGATTTAAAGAAATCCCCGTTCTTCAACCGTAAGACAAACTCGCTAAAAGCGGCATTACGCCGCCCGGGAGCAAGCGGCATTATCGCTGAATTCAAAACAAAATCGCCGTCAAAAGGCATGATCAACGATGAAGCCGAAGTATCTGAAGTAACCTCTGGATATGTTAAAGCAGGAGCCTGCGGACTTTCTATACTGACCGATCTGAACTATTTTGGCGGCTCGTTTGATAACCTGGCGAAAGCTCGTTTCACGAACCCGAAAACGCCAATCCTGCGTAAAGATTTTATGCTGGATCCTTATCAGGTTTATGAGGCAAAAGCGCACGGTGCGGATTTGATTCTTCTGATTGCAGCAAGCTTATCGAAAGAGGAAATGCTGAAACTAACAGAACTCGCAAAAGAACTGGAACTGGAAGTTTTGGTTGAAGTCCACACCGAGGAGGAAATTGAAAAACTAAACCCCTTGGTTGACCTGGTTGGCGTAAATAACCGTAACCTGAAAACTTTTGAAGTTGACGTGGAAACATCAGTGCGCTTAGGCAAACTATTGCCGCAAGATATGATTCGCATTTCAGAGAGCGGACTATCGTCAGTTGAAAACATTCACTATTTAAGAAAACATGGTTTTGAAGGCTTCCTAATGGGCGAAAATTTCATGAAAACTGAAAATCCGGCTCAGGCCTGCATTGATTTCATCGCGTCATTAAACGCATAGACTAAGTCCGATGAATACATTAAAAGTAAAAGTTTGTGGCATGCGTGATCCGAAAAACATTGATGCTGTTTGCGCTTCAAAGCCGGACTATGTGGGCTTCATTTTTTACCCGAAGTCGAGCCGCTTTGTGGGAGAAGACCCTGACACAACGATTTTTTCCCGTGTGCCGGACACGACTCAAAAAGTTGGCGTATTTGTCAATGAAACAATGGACACTGTGGTCGCAATTTGCAAGAAACACAACTTGCAAGTAGCACAACTTCATGGCAAGGAATCACCTGAATATTGTCTGCAAGTCAAACAAGCCGGATTGACCGTATTTAAAGCTTTTTCAGTCGATGATGATTTTGATTTTCATCAACTGGAGAAATATGCAAAAGTCGTAGACTATTTTCTGTTTGACACCAAAGGCAAACTGCCTGGCGGTACCGGAGAAAAGTTTAACTGGCAAGTTCTCCAGCAATACCAGCTCGACAATCCTTTCTTCTTGAGCGGTGGTATCCGGCTAAAAGACTCGGCAGATGTCAAAGCACTTGCCATTCGACAGCTTTTTGCTGCCGATATCAACAGCGGATTTGAAATAGAGCCAGCTTTAAAGGATCCACAGCAAGTTGCAACATTTATTCATCAAATCAGAAATTTAAAAAACACAATATGAGCTATCAAGTTAACCGAAAAGGATACTACGGAGAGTTTGGAGGAGCCTATATCCCCGAGATGATGTATCCAAACATCGAAGAGTTACAGGAAAAATACATGGAGATTATCAACTCCTACAATTTCCGTCAGGATTTTATCAACTTGTTGAAACACTATGTAGGACGTCCTTCGCCCCTGTACTACGCACGCCGGATGTCGGAAAAATACCAAAGTCATATTTTCCTGAAACGGGAAGATCTGAACCACACCGGTTCGCACAAGATAAACAACACGATTGGTCAGATTTTGCTGGCAAAGGCATTGGGCAAAAAACGCATTATTGCCGAAACAGGAGCCGGCCAGCACGGCGTAGCGACAGCCACAGTTTGTGCCCTGATGGATATGAAATGTATCGTGTACATGGGAGCATTGGACGTACAACGCCAAGCACCTAACGTAAAAAAAATGCGCATGCTCGGGGCTGAAGTAATTTCAGCCGAATCGGGGAATAAAACCCTGAAGGATGCTACAAACGAAGCAATGCGCGACTGGATCAACAATCCGGTGGATACACATTACATCATCGGATCGGTTGTAGGACCACACCCCTACCCGGACATGGTTGCCCGTTTCCAGTCTGTTATCAGCGAAGAAATTAAATGGCAGCTTGACGAACAAATGGGACGCGAACTGCCAACCCGCGTGATTGCATGTGTTGGTGGTGGTAGCAACGCTGCCGGTGCTTTTTATCACTTCCTGGACAATGAAACTGTTGAATTGATTGGAGTTGAAGCTGCCGGAAAAGGTGTTGACACCCCGGAAACCGCAGCCACGCTAACTCTTGGAAAACCAGGCGTACTGCATAGCTCCCGTTCATATGTGATGCAAACCGAAGACGGCCAGATTATCGAGCCCTACTCTATTTCTGCAGGATTAGACTATCCGGGAATCGGGCCAATGCACGCCAACCTGCATGCTACCAAGCGAGCTAAATACATGTGGGCAACCGACGCTGAAGTTCTGGATGCAGCACTCGAGTTAACACAACTGGAAGGAATCATTCCTGCACTGGAATCAGCACATGCATTGGCTGCCTTGAAAAAACTCGACCTAAAACCGGAAGATATTAACGTGATCAGCCTATCTGGTCGTGGAGATAAAGACATGGAGACCTATTTAAATCATTTTGGCTATTGATAAAACAAACATCATGACTAACAGAATAAATCAACTTTTACAAGATAAAAAGGGAAATATCCTTTCAGTTTATTTTACTGCCGGCTACCCTCAATTGGACGATACCGTTTCGATTATTGAAAAGCTCGAGGCATATGGAGTCAATCTGATCGAAATCGGAATGCCCTTTTCTGATCCGGTAGCTGACGGACCGGTTATTCAACAAAGCAGCCTGGTAGCCTTGCACAACGGCATGACTATCAAAAAACTGTTTGAACAACTTCAAGGGATCCGCAAAAAGGTAAACATTCCGCTCATCCTGATGGGCTACCTAAACCCGGTAATTCAATTCGGAGTTGAAGAGTTTTGCAAGAAATGCGCAGAAGTAGGCATCGACGGCCTGATCCTTCCAGATCTTCCTCTAAACGAATACCACGATAATTACCGCGAAATTTTCGTTCGTTACAACTTACACAATATCCTACTGATTACACCTCAAACAAGCGAAAAGCGTTTACACGAAATCGACGAGGCTTCGCATGGGTTCATCTACATGGTATCAAGCTCTTCAACTACAGGAGCGAAAAACAGTGTAGCCGACTTCCACGTTGACTATTTTGAGCGAATTAAAAACATGAATCTGAAAAATCCGCGACTGATCGGCTTCGGTATTTCGAATAAAGAAACCTTTGATAATGCCTGCCAATACGCACAAGGAGCAATCATTGGAAGTGCCTTTGTAAAAGCGCTTGGTGAGACCGGAACACTTGACGAGAAGATTTCAACCTTTGTTAATCAAGTT
>QKCF01000450.1 GCA_003246935.1 Sunxiuqinia sp.
AAAATGAAAACAAAAAAAATAGTAAAAGTATATTGTTCTGTGCTTTTTGGTGTATTGTTCAGCGTATATGGCTGTCAATCCAAATGGACTCAACAGGAGAAAGATGGTTATAATTTAGTCGAGAATATTGGGGGACAAACTTTAGGATATTCACCCATTTCGGGTATTAAAATTATCGAAGACAAAGGTTTTGCCTTTAAAGACCTAAATAGAAACGGCAAATTGGATCCCTATGAAGACTGGCGGTTGACCACAGAGGAACGTGCCAAGGATTTAGTTTCAAAAATGACGGTTGAACAAATCGCCGGACTTATGCTGTATAGTGGACACCAATCTATTCCAGCGGCCTCTAAAGGTTTTGGCAGTGCCACCTATAACGAGAAGCCCTTCCCGGAAAGCGGTGCTAGTGCTGGCGATTTAACTGATCAGCAAATTAAATTCCTGACCGAAGACAACTTGCGACACGTATTGATAACATCGGTTATTTCACCAGCCGTTGCCGCCCAGTGGAACAATAACATGCAGGAGTTGGTCGAAGGAATTGGTTTGGGCATCCCCGGGAATACAAGTTCTGATCCGCGTCACGGCACCGACTCGCATGCCGAGTATAATGCAGGTGCAGGCGGGAGAATCTCTATGTGGCCAGGGTCGCTGGGACTAGCAGCAACCTTTGATGCTGATGTTATGAAATCGTTCGGTACGATAGCATCAAGAGAGTACCGCGCATTGGGTATTACAACAGCTTTGTCTCCTCAAATTGATTTGGGAACCGAACCCCGATGGTCCCGTTTCTCCGGTACTATGGGAGAAGATCCCGATCTAGCAACAGATATGGCTCGTGCTTATGTCGATGGCTTTCAAACTTCATCGGGTAATAAAATAATTGGTGACGGCTGGGGATATGAAAGCGTAAACGCCATGGTAAAACATTGGCCCGGAGGAGGGCCTGAAGAAGGAGGACGAGATGCTCACTTCGGGTATGGCGCTTATGCTGCTTATCCAGGCAATAATATCAAAGACCACTTGAGGCCCTTCACTGAAGGAGCTTTTAAACTCAATGGTGCAACTCGCCAGGCTTCTGCAGTCATGCCTTATTATACCATTTCTTATAATCAGGACACAGTAAATGGAGAAAACGTAGGCAACGGATTCAGCAAATATCTGATTACTGATTTACTTCGAGGGAAATACAATTACGACGGTGTGCTGTGCACCGACTGGGGGATCACAGTCGACGTTAGCAATGTGCATGAATTCCGTGGAAAAAGCTGGGGCGTTGAAACCCTTTCTGTAGCAGAAAGGCATTATAAGGCCATTACTGCGGGAATTGATCAGTTTGGTGGCAATAATGAAATGGGCCCTGTCCTGGAGGCTTACCAAATGGGCATAAAAGAACATGGGGAGAAATATATGCGAAAACGTTTTGAGCAGTCAGCAATACGTTTGTTACGAAATATATTTCGGGTCGGCTTATTCGAAAATCCTTATTTGGATGTGAAAGAGACAGAACAGATTGTCGGAAATCCCGAATTTATGAAAGCCGGTTACGAAGCGCAGATTAAATCGGTTGTCATGCTGAAAAACAAGGAAAATATTCTTCCCTTGAAAAAGAAACTAAAAGTTTACATTCCTCAAAAATTTATCCCTGGCGGGAAAAACTGGTTTGGTATTGAAAGTTCCGAAAAATGGGTGGATGCCGCCAATCTGAAAATCGCAAAAAATTATTTTGACATTGTTCAAACACCCGACGAGGCCGACGTGGCATTTGTCATTATAGATAGTCCGCAGGGTGGTACAGGCTACTCAACCGAAGATTTAGAGAATGGAGGAAATGGTTATATGCCTATCAGCTTGCAATACAGCGCATACAAAGCAGACTTTGCTCGTGCCCAAAGTGTGGCTGGAGGAAGCCCGTATGAAAGCTTTACCAACCGTACGTACAAAGGAAAGGTCGGGACAACAGCAAACAAATACGACATGCAGGTGGTAAACGAAACCAAAGCAAAAATGGGCGAGAAACCTGTTGTTGTTATTGTTAATGTCTCGAAACCAATGGTCTTTTCCGAAATTGAAAAAAGCTCAGATGCCATTCTTATTCATTTTGGTGTGCAAAATCAAGCTTTGTTCGACATCATTACCGGAGTGTACGAACCATCGGGTTTGCTGCCGTTCCAGATGCCTGCTAACATGAAAACCGTAGAGGAACAATATGAAGATGTTCCTCGCGATATGATTGCCTACACTGATTCGCAAGGAAATATCTACGATTTTGCTTTCGGGATGAACTGGAGTGGGGTAATTAGTGATGGTCGGGTAGATAAATACAAGAACTAACATAGGCGATATAGAGTTTGTCCTGCACTTGCTTAAAGGTTCGTGACAATAGACTTTCAGAGCTCTTTACTAACTTTAAAAGTTGCGTAGAAAACTTTGGATATCAGGCTCGATAAGAACTAAGCGGATTGCGTTGAGTGAAATGGAAATCGATTGAGAGCTTTAAAGGTAACGCGAGCTAGCGAAGTGGAGTGAGTTGCAAACATCAGTTTGTTTAAGTTAAATAAAGGATACCAACTAAACAACCATAGAACGGCTGTATCTGTAACATTCGGAGCAGTGCAGTCGTTTTTTTACAGTTCAGCTTTATATTGGCGATCCTGTTGCAAGTATTTTCAGACCTTTAAAAGAGTTGAAAAACTATAAGAAAGTATTGTTGCAGCCTGGGGAATCGAAAGAGGTTAGTTTTACAATTACTCTCGATGATTTGAAGTTTTATATCAGTGATCTAAAATACGACTGGGAACCAAGCGAATTTGTTGTTCAGATTGGAACAAATTCACAAGATGTGGAGCAGGCAACGTCTAATTGGATGAAGTAAGGTCAGATTTCGAAATACAGCTATGACGATCAGGATAAAAACTTTTTTTATCTCAATGACATTAAATTCAAAACAAACTGAAAATGAAATTGAAAACATCTTTTATGGCGATCATCCTGTTGCTATTCACCTCAGGATCCTTCGCCCAATTGAACAGTAACGCTCCCAGAGTCAGTACAGTAAATGGAATTTTGGAAGGAACCAATGAGTCCGGGATCAAAGTTTTTAAAGGCGTTCCATTTGCAGCGCCACCGGTGGGCGAATTTCGATGGAAAAGGCCACAACCATTAAAGCCGTGGGAAGGAGTTCGCAAAGCGAATCAGTTTGGACCAAACGCTATGCAATTGAATGTTTTTGGTGATATGAACTTTGGCACCGATTCGATGAGCGAAGATTGTTTGTACCTGAATATCTGGACTCCAGCAGTAACAGAGAAGGAAGGTCTCCCAGTGTTGGTCTACTTTCATGGGGGCGGACTGGTCGCGGGGAGCGGAAGTGAGCCAAGATATGCCGGAGAAAAAATGGCCCGGAGGGGACTTGTTGCCATTACGGTGAACTACCGGGTTGGTATTTTCGGTTTTTTGGCTCATCCTGAGCTTACTGCGGAGTCTTCCTATCATGCATCAGGGAATTTTGGGTATCTTGATCAGGTTGCCGCTTTGAAGTGGATCAAAGAGAATATTGCAGCATTCGGCGGCGCCCCTAATCGGGTCACCATTGCAGGTGAATCGGCAGGTTCGATTTCTGTCAGTGCTTTGATGTGCTCACCACTATCAAAACATCTTTTTGCTCAGGCTATCGGTTCAAGCGGCTCTTTATTGGGGACTTTGTCACCTGTGCAGTTGGCTGATGCTGAAAAAATAGGCGAAGATTTTGCCGGAAAGAACGGGGTTGGATCGATAGCAGATATGAGGAAAGTTCCGGCTCAAAAATTGTTGGCGTTGAAGGCAGACCGATTTCCAACAGTGGTCGATGGCTATTTTCTGCCGGAAAACCCCATTGTCATTTTTTCAAAGGGAGAACAGGCCCAAGTTCCGTTATTGGTCGGATGGAATTCACAGGAAATGGTACCTGCCTTTTTGTTGCAGGGGAAAGAACTTACTGTGACCAATTTAAAAGAAGCGGTGAAAAACACTTTTGGAGACCAAACCGACAAGGTGCTGGAAATGTACCACATTACCGATGATGCTTCTGTTTCAGAAGGAGGAACCGATTTGGCCTCTGACATGTTCATCGGTTTCAGCAGCTGGAAATGGAGCGACATTCACTCAAAAACGAGTGGGAAAGAGGTATTCCGATATAAATATTGCCATCCACGTCCCGATATCGTTGCGTCTATGCCCGGAAAAGTGGCTGGACTAGCTGGAGGTGTTCAGGAAAAGGACACTAAAAATGCCCCTGAATTGCCCAAAGCTAAAGGGGCTGTGCATTCGGCCGATATCGAATATGCTATGGGAAATTTACCTACCAATCGAGTCTATGATTGGCAACCTGAAGACTACGTGGTTTCTGATATCTTCCAAATGTACTACGCCAATTTTGTGAAAACTGGTGACCCAAATGGAATTGGTGTCCCCGATTGGCATGTGGTCAACAATCAATCTGTCCCCCCGGTCCTGCAGATCGATGTGGATACTTATGAGAAAACAAATGAATATTTAGAGTCAAGGTATAATTTTCTGGACGGATTTTTCTTCCCATAAGGACGGTTATCAACCGACCGAATATTCAATAAGAATAGGTTCTGTTAGTTGAGAGTTATGCTGCTATTTATTGATTATTGTTTAATTGTTCAGATTCTATTATGGTGCTGTATCCCAATGCTGAGTGTTATATTGCTAGGTTCTGCAAGGTCTCGATGCAACAAAACAAGTTCAATTTTGCGTGTTTCTGGCCGAGGAATCTGACTGCATTTGTTTAATTGATGCACTGTAGTTGAACATGAAATAAAATGATGATTACTGGTGGAAGAATATATCCATCAGTAATCTAATTAGGCGGAAAAAGAAAATGAGTATGCCATGCTTAATTGCACACTTTATAATTTAGCCGTAAATGTAAGCTCTCATATTTTGTTCCTTATCCATTTATTTATTAAAAGTAAGCTTTTGGAGCGGTTTTAATTTTGTCTATTTTTATTCCGCCAATATTCCAGATGAACCAGCTGCTAAAAGATAGGGAATTACAATTATTCGAGGAAATGAAGGCAGGAAGTATCGACTGTTTCAATTATTTCTTCGAATATTACTATTCCGGTTTATGTATTTATGCGAAAGCATACCTGGGAGATCTAAGCAGTTCTGAGGAAGTTGTACAAGATGTTTTTGCCCGTTTTTGGGAGAAAAGGCAGGCCATTCAGATTACAAGTTCTGTTCGTTTCTATTTGTTCAAGACTGTCTATAATCAGTGCCTGAACAACCTGAAACACCAAAAGGTTGAGAGGGCTTACCAGCAGCAGTGTGTGATTGATTCATTCGATATGCAACAAAGTCAATGGAGTTTGTATAATGAATATGAACTCCGCAATGTTTTGGATCAAGCCATAACAAAACTACCGGATAAGTGTCGCGAAGTATTTGAACTAAGTCGCTTTGATAATCTTAAGAACAAAGAAATTGCTGAGAAACTTGGTATCTCAGAGAAAACTGTGGAGAATCAAATTACGAAAGCATTGAAAGTTTTAAGAAAAGAGCTAAAAGATTTCTTGCCTATTTTTTTAATGTACCTTTCATAGTAGCCTAAACTAGGCTCAATGTTGGATTTTCCTAAAAAAATCAAATTGGCGTAGGGGGTAAGCTAAAGTTAGTTGTCTGTTATTACGAAATCAGACAAAAATGAATAGTAATTATCTATCTAACGAAAAATTAGTAGCCTTCCTAAATGGAGAGCTATCACCTGAAGAATCTGAATCAATCCGAGACTGGTATGCAGAATCAACTGAAGGTAAGCAAGAATTAGAGCAGTTGGAGCAGGTGTGGGGATTAGCAGATCGGCTAACTCAGATGGAAGGGATCGATAAAAAGAGAGCTAGGAATAATATTGAGCTTAAACTATCAGCCCCAAATCATAAATGGAAGGTTTTCCGGCTTTATTTCCAGAAAGCTGCAGCTATTCTAATTTTTCCAATTCTTTTACTCACAACCTATGTCATATTCCAAAAGCAAGATCAGAACATAGCTGAGCAAGAAATTGTTGCTGCTTATGGGACGCGCTCGCAGATTACACTTCCTGATGGCTCAAAGGTCTGGTTAAATTCAGGTAGTACACTTCAGTATGGAGCGGATTTCAATCGAAATAGTAGAACGGTACATTTGATGGGGGAAGCTTATTTTGAAGTCCAGTCAGACCAGTCAAGGCCTTTTGATGTTGTTACCGAAAAATATACAGTTAGAGCAGTAGGTACTGCTTTTAATATTTTCTCTTATGACAAAGATGAATTTTACACTTCTTTGGAAAAAGGTCATACTCAGATTTTTAAGGCGGGGCAGCAGGATCAGGCCCCTCCTCTTCTTAAGATGACTCCGGGGCAACGGGTTGTGTTGAATCAAGAGCAAAATAAGCTTGTACTTACCAATACGAATGTCAGTCAATATTCGACCTGGCGCGAAGGCAAGCTCACTTTTAAGAATACGCCGATGGAGGAAGTGATTGCCAAGCTAAAAAGATGGTTTAATGTAACGATTGAGCTAAAAGATCGGGAAGCTTTAAGTTATCGCTATACGGCCGTATTTGAAAACGAGACAATTCAGGAAGTGCTTGAAATGTTGAGCTTTTCAGCCCCGATCGACTACCGGATTATTCCAGGGAAAAGCAGGGACGGCGATTCGTCATCCAAGCCTACAATTGAAATTAGCATTAAAAAATCTAAAGATAATTAAATTGATAAACTGAGCTTATGATAAAAACCTAATTGAACCCAAAAGAAAAAGCAGGAGAGTGTTGGTCCACAATCCTGCTCAAATTAATTATTGTTTCCTGATCGTCGAAAATGAGGAAACAAATATCATTAATCTAATTCTTTCAAATTTATGAAAAAAAAATCAACATTCGCAGGGAGTGGTTGCTCCTATGCGATCACTAAACTGTGGTTAAAAATGAAAATAACGGTCTTTCTTATATTTTTCTCCGTTGTTTCAGTAATGGCGAATAACAGTTATTCCCAGGAAACGAAAATCTCTTTTCAACTTCATAATGCTTCTGTCGGAAAAATACTAAATGAAATTGAAAACAATTCGAACTATTATTTCATGTATAACAATGAACTAATAGACCTTTCAAAAACAATGGATATTTCCATTGAAAATAAGGGGATAGATGAAATTTTGGAAATGATCTTCGAAAATACCGGGATTAACTACAAAACTTATGATCGTCAGATTGTATTGTCTCCAACAGCTGAGACAAACAATCAGAATTTACTGCAACAGAAAATCACTGTAAGCGGTAAAGTGACAGACTCTTCTGGACAACCTCTTCCTGGAGTAACCGTTATTGTTAAAGGCACAACGACAGGAACAGTCACTGATTTTGATGGAAATTATTCTTTGACTGAAATACCGGCAAATGCAACTTTAGTGTTTTCATTCGTGGGAATGCAAAGTTTGGAGGTTTTGGTGGTCGGTAAAAGCATTATTGATGTGAATCTTCAAGAAGAATCTATTGGGTTGGAAGAGGTCGTTGCTGTTGGATATGCAACTCAGAAAAAAGCAAATCTAACCGGGTCTGTTGCTAATGTTTCGGGGGAAAGCTTAGCCAAAAGACCAATTGCACAAGGGACACAGGCTTTACAAGGAATGGCTTCCGGTATTTTTGTAAATACGAACTCTGGGGAACCAGGGAATGATGATGCTTCAATTATAATAAGGGGGGTTGGTACTTTAAATGATGCCGAACCGCTTGTCTTGGTAGATGGTATAGAAGCACCACTTGCAAACATAAATCCAAACGATATAGAATCGATAAATGTATTGAAAGATGCTGCTTCTGCCTCGATATACGGAACACGTGCAGCAAATGGTGTTATTTTGGTTACCACGAAAAGAGGTAAGGATGGGAAAACAGTTGTGAATTACAATGGTTCTTACAGCATAACTGCCCCCTCTGTTTTGCCAAAATTTGTATTTGATACGCGAACATACCTAGAAACATATGTTAAGGCCCAGGAATATGCAGGGAGGACGACTCCTTTTACCCCTGAACGAATTGATGAGCTTTCGGCATTGCCAAATACTGACTGGGTAGATGAATATGTCAATACAGGATCGATGACTGATCATGATCTTTCCATTTCTGGAGGAAACGAAAATGTCCGAGCTAGATTCTCTGTGAGATATCAGGACCAGAAAGGTTATGTAATGGGGGATTGGTATAATAAGAGGTTAAATACACGTCTCAATATTGACATGAAATTGAATGACAAACTTAACGTGGGAGCTTCAATGTCATTTGCCAATATAGACAATCGTCAGGCTCCCAAAAATGATCCGAGTGAGAATTTGGGTAGTGCTGGAACAGTAGATCGCTATGGTGGAAAAGGAAACTTTTTATACCAAATCATATTGGTTGCTCCTCCCAATATGCCGGTATATGATGAATTTGGAAGATATGGGGGGACAGGAAGTGAATCAACAAAGTCAGAGCGGGATAATCCTCAGGGACTAATAGATAACCAGTGGATTAGCACAGAAGGAAAGGAGTTTTTAGGAAATGCGTTCGTTGAATACGAACCTTTTGAAAATTTTAAAATTAGGTACACCTCAGGCATCAATGCACAACAGGAATCCTGGGAGGAAGTCCGCCTGCAATATGAACAATACGACAGGTTTGGCAATCTATCAAATACACGTGTCCCTGGAAGTTTGTTAAGAGGTAGGGAGTCTTCCATTATCAATTACACCAACTGGTTACAGGCTACCTATAACAAATCATTTGGGAATCACAATTTGAACCTGCTGGCTGGTGTTAACCAGGAAACTTCCACAATAAGAAGAATCGGAACCTATGAAAAAGGATTTGGTTCAACAGCCTTGGTTAGGATAGGTAATGGAACTGAATCGATAGATATTGCCAATTATAACGGCGAATGGGCACTGCAATCTCTATTTGGCAGGGTAAACTATAATTACAATGATAAATATTTACTTGAATTAAATGTTAGACGAGATGGCTCATCCCGATTCGGTGCAAATAACAGGTGGGCGACCTTCCCCGGTGTATCTGCGGGGTATGTAATTTCGAAAGAAAATTTTTGGAATGTTGATTTTATCAGCTATTTAAAACTTAGGGGGTCTTGGGGTAAGCTTGGGGTACAAAGTGCCAACCTCTATCCCTATGCTTCAGAATTGCTTCTGGGACAGGACTATAATAATTACTCTGGTGCTGCGCTAACTAAGCTCGGAAACCCTGATCTGGAATGGGAAGAAACCACAACAAAAGATCTTGGACTGGACTTAAATTTATTGGACGGTAAAATCTCGTTTCAAGGAGACTATTTCATAAAAGTAAGTGATGGTATTCTAACAGATTTAGAAAATCCATTAACTACTGGGATTAGCAGCGATATATCTGTGAACTCAGCAAAAATTGAGAATAAAGGATGGGAAATGAATATAAGTACACATCATAAGATCAAGGGTCTGAAGATTAATACAAGTATTAATCTAACCCATGTTAAAAATAAGATCGTTGAAATTAATCCGGCATTGACCAACCAAGATGATAATGTACAGGTAAGCAGTTCTGATAATGTATGGTGGATACGTGGAGAAGCTGTGAATTGCATGTATGGCCATGAGTTTGGAGGCGTTTTCCAGGTCGAGGAATTCAATGCAGATGGCAGCCTGATTAGTGGAGTTGATTATTCATGGATCGGAACTCCACGACCGGGAGATATAAAATATGTTGATCAGAATGGGGATAAAGTCATCAACGAAGACGATATGGTTGTAATAGGAAACCGCAACCCAGAATGGTTGTATGGTGTCAACTTGGATATGCAGTATAAAGGATTTGATTTAAGTATGTTGTTTCAGGGAGTTGGGAAAGTAAATGGTTATATAAATCGTTACACTGGTAATTATGGACATTCAGGGTTACGTGAATTTTGGATGAATGGATGGACTGAAGAAAACCGCAGCAATACCGTACCTCGAATATTTGTTGACAGGGATGGTTTTAACGGTCAGTCTATTGAAGGAAATGGAGGACTTGCTCAAAGTGCTTTTTGGGTAATTGATCAAAGCTATCTACGATTAAAAAATATTGTAATTGGCTATACTTTCCCTTCCGAATTGCTTCAAAAGGTTTCAATAAGCAAGTTAAGAATCTATGTGAGTGGTCAGAATATATGGACCAAATCCAAGCTGGATGATCTTGATCCTGAAAGAAATGAATTTGCCAACCATTTTGGTGGTACTTTACCACAAGCTAAAGCAATTACCTTCGGCGTGAACTTAACTTTTTAAAAAATTAGAAAATGAAAAGAACACTAATATACTTTTTATCACTGGTAGCGATAATATTTGCCTCCTGTGATACCTTGGACTTGGAGCCACTAAATGCGACAACCGAAGATTCATTTTATACTAATGCAACAAACTTAAATGCAGGATTGTACGGTATTTACGATGCGTTGCAGCTTAGAGGTATCTGCGGTATACCTGAATTTGAGGGGATGAGCGATAATTGTATTTCCGACAAAGCTTTTCTTCCAGATGTTTATGCGTATGCCGCTGGCGAAAAAATTGTTGCTACTAGTACTGTTGAAAGAATGTATAGAGATAATTATGTCTTGATACAAAGAGCCAATTTATTATTGGATAAAATTGATGGAATAGATGGAGTTACAGACGCAGATCGTAAAGTTATAAGAGCCGAGGCAAAGGCCTTACGAGCATTTTCTTATATGAGATTGGCCTATTTGTTTGGCGGCGTTCCGCTCCTGAAAACATTTACTGATAGACAAGAAATCTTGCAAGTGAGCAGGGCAGACCGTAATACCATCATTACTTTTGTTTTGGATGAATTGGCTGATGCTGCCTCAGTTCTGGGCAATTCTCCGGTTGCCGATGGCAGATTGACCAAACAGGCAGTCCTCGGGTTCCGTGCTAAAGTGATGCTATACGAAGCACGGATGGGCAACCAGTCGTGGTCAGATGCTCTAGCTGCAATCAATTTGACATTGACAGAAGCTGACAATGGGGGAAATGCCTTAGTTGACACCGACCATCCGGCAAGCGATTATCAGTCTTTGTTTATGGAGACAAATGAAGGGAACCCAGAATTCATTTTTTCGGTTCGAAATAGTTCTAATGATCCCGCATTTTCTTACAAAGCTGACTACTCTTGGCAAGCAGGACACCAATATTTGTACATCCATCAGAATCTGGCAGATGCCTATGATTATGCAGACGGTTCAGATTATAATCCTTCAGATGACACCTATGAGGGAAGAGATCCTCGATTAAGTGCCGTTATTATGCACCGAGGCCTTTCTTTTGGAGGTTTGACTTATGACGGAACAGATACAGGAGGATTTGTTGGTGGAAATTCACTTGGAACAGCTACGAATTTATTCTTTTATAAATTTATAACGACTGACTATTCTTCTGATTTCAACGAAGGGGAACTCGACGTACCATTGCTGCGTTATGCTGATCTGTTATTGATGCAGGCAGAAGCATTGAATGAGACAGGTGGAGACGCATATCCTCCGTTGAACAAGGTCCGGGATCGTTCCGGATTACCAGCTTTATCTGGACTTTCAAAAAGTGAATTAGGAAATAAAATCATCCATGAACGCAGATTAGAATTAGCATTGGAAGGGCAGCGCTGGTTTGATTTAATAACCTTGGGAATTGCAGATGAGGTAATCAATTCAATTGTTGAAGAGAATAATACAATAGTTCGGGCATATACCCCTGGCAGAAGTGAATTGTTTCCGATCCCGCAAACAGAAATTGCACTGAACCCGAATTTAACACAGAATCCGGGCTATAATTAAAAGAAAAGATTATGGTAAACAGGGATTGCTCGATTTGGCTAGTCCCTGTTTATAACTTCCGTTCCGTCGATGTCTATTTGAATATTTAAAAATTGCCTAATGTATTTAAATAAATTAAAATATAGCATTTCAGCTATCTTATTTGTTGCGGTAATTCTCTCTATCTTTAGCTGTGATCGTGATGAAAAACAAAATAATTTATCAACGGAAATTTCACATATTGATAGGTTAATACAACGACTAAATCATGCTAATGATTCAACGGTAATGGTCGTAGCACACCGGGGTGATTGGCGTAATTTTCCGGAAAATTCAATTCCGGCTATTCAAAGTTGTATCAATATGGGAGTTGACATGGTTGAAATAGATCTTGAAATGACCAAGGATAGTATTTTTGTATTGATGCATGATCATACGTTGGACAGGACAACTACCGGAGAAGGTTTCGTCGCTGATTTTACTTATGATCAGATACATTCATTACAACTTAGGGATGGTGCAGGTCAATCAACAGAGTGGAAAGTGCCAACTTTAGAGGATGTTCTAACATTATGCAGAGGACGAATTTTGATCGATCTCGATAAATCGGATAAATTTATCGATCAGATCTATCCAATGCTGAAAGAAAGTGGGTGTATAGACCAAATTATCATTGGCAGTTACCGTCCATATGAAGAGATGAAGCAAGTCGTAGGAATATATTTGGATAGTATTTATTTTATGCCCAAAATCGATGAAGAGTCTGTCGATATCTCAGAATTCCTTGATGGCTATTTCAGAAGACTAAATGCTCCTGTGGTATCAATGAATTTCAGTAGCGACAGCTCTATTGTAATGAAATATGTGCCTAAATTATATCAGACAAACAAGTGGATTTGGACTAATGCCATCACAGACAATAAGTGTGCATACCATCATGACAATAGAGCCACATATGACACTCACGGAAGTTATGGGTGGTTAGTGGATAACGGTTTTAATATGATACAGACTGATCGTCCTGCACTATTACTGAAGTATCTGAGAGAAAAAGGTCTTCACGATTAATACAGATTGTTCAGTAGACCTTTTTCTTCAAATTACTTGGGTTAGATTTCAGAAGTAAGCTCGCTTGTTTTTTATTAGTGAGTATTAATTTGAGCAGGCTTTCCCCTTCAATTTATTAATAAAAAAATATATGAATTACATAAGATTAGCATTATTGTTGTTGTTTCAAATATCAACAATTTGTTGGAGTTTTGGCCAGGAAAATTATAAAACAGTCACAACTGAAGATTCCCTAAAAACGCATTACGGAGGCACATTTTACCCTGTCGATATCTACGAGGATAATTTTGAAAACGAAAGTCCTAAAAACGTTATTCTAATGATTGGTGACGGAATGGGCATAGCTCAGGTTTTCGCAGGTATGACAGCCAATGGCAACCACCTGTTTCTGGAGAATTTCAAAAACATTGGTTTCTCAAAAACACAGTCTAGAAGCGATTATGTAACTGATTCTGCGGCAGGAGGTACAGCTCTTGCTTGCGGACGAAAAACATATAATGGGGCCATTGGTGTTGATGCCGATACTGTTGCTATTCAAAATATCAGAGAATATGCTGAGAGCTTAGGAATGGCTACGGGAGTAGTTTCTACATCAGCCATTACTCATGCTACGCCTGCTTCTTTCGTAGCTCACCTATCTCAACGGACTTTGTATGAAGATATCGCAGCCGATTTTTTAAAAACAAATATTGATGTATTTATCGGTGGCGGATACAAGCATTTTGCTGAACGAGAAGATGGAAAGAATCTGGTTGATACTTTAGTGTTGAAAGGATATCAGGTTGTTCAAAATATGGATTCTATATTAAAAATCAGCGATGGTAAGCTTGCTGGTCTAACTGCGTATGAACACAATGAAAAGTATAGTGAAAGGGGAGATATGTTACCTCAAGCAACTCAAACAGCTTTAAACATTCTTGATAACAATAAAGATGGCTTTTTTCTTATGGTTGAAGGGTCACAAATAGATTGGGGCGGGCACCAAAACAACACGCGGTACCTTGTGGAGGAGATGTTGGATTTTGACCGTGCTATTGGTGTAGCGCTTGAGTTTGCGGCCCGAGATAAAAATACGCTTATCGTTGTCACGGCTGACCACGAAACCGGAGGATTTTCAATTATGGATGGCGATATGAAAAAGGGAATGGTTAAAGGTGCATTTTCCACTGGGCATCACTCGGGTGTTGTTGTACCTGTATTTGCTTTTGGACCTGGTGCTCAAAATTTCATTGGATTCATGGAGAATTCTGAAATTGAACCCAAAATCAAACAATTGTTAACTTCAGATAATCAATAGCAGTGATTAATTAAAATCAGATTTACTATGTCATTAAATCCACGTGAGAAAGTAGCAAAAATTATTATTCCCTTAATTATTGATAAAATAAGACAAAACAGACAAAAGCTCGCCATTTCAATTGCAGGTGAAAGTGGTTGCGGGAAATCAGAAACTGCTAAAGCATTCGTTGCTGAACTTAAAAAGCAAAATTTTCAAGCAAAGGTATTGGGACTAGATAATTATTTTAACCTTCCCCCTATCGCGAACGATATCAAGCGAAAGGCAGATTACAGTTGGTTGGGGCCAAGGAAAGAAGTTAATATGGAACGCATACAAGCCGACCTTAAGGAATTTTTGGCAGGGTCCAAGCAAATTGTTATTCCGAATATCCCGTATTACAGTGAGGTAATTGACGAACAGCTTCTTGATATCGAGGATACTGCTGTTCTAATAGTAGAGGGGACTTATACTTCACTGTTGCGCAACGTCGGGTTAAGGGTTTTTATAGACGCAGATTATAGAGATACGCGGAAATTTAGGGAGTTACGGAGTAGGGGCGATGAAGTGAATGATCCATTAGAACCCGATCGATCCCGCAAAAAATAAAAGAAGGATGGTAATTCATCCTTCTTCTAGCTTAAACAAACTTATTTCTATGAAAAAAAATCTTGCTTATTGCGTTACTTGTCCTCAGAATTAGAGATACGCCTATTTTAATG
>QKCF01000420.1 GCA_003246935.1 Sunxiuqinia sp.
ATCCAGGAAATAAACACGTGGATTCCCATAACAAATGGCTGGCCCGAGTTCGACTTGATTATCTTGGGCATGGGGAACGATGGTCACACGGCTTCAATCTTCCCACATGAAATTCACTTATTGAGCGCCCCAAATATTTGTGCCCTAGCAACACATCCCGAATCCGGGCAAAAACGAGTGAGCTTAACGGGAAACGTAATCAACAATGCAAAAGAAGTGAGCTTTCTCGTTACTGGAAGTTCAAAAACAGAGCGTGTAAACGAAATATTCAACCAACTTGAAGGCTACCAAAAGTTACCGTCTTCTTATATCCAACCAACGCATGGCATGTTGACATTCTACTTTGACAAAGACGCTGCTGCAGCGATCAAAAAAGCTTAAGAAACAAAACGTCTACATCATTAATATAGATCTGCTTCATCGAACAGGATATTCAAATCCTGCGTTGAAGCAGATCTTTTTTTTGCATCTCCCTCTCCAATAGAAAGATGTATTACAAATCAGAAGAAATACCCCCTTTCCCCTCCTCTGAGCTATTTATAGATCGACAAATGTAACATATCCAACCGCAATAAAACTTCGCTCGAATAGAAACATTTTATCACCAAAACGGAACTTCAGATTACTTTTTACTAAAGTTTCATGTATTTTAATATCTTTTTACATTCTTAACAATACTTTAACAAACAACAACAACGCCCCCCCACACACACTGACCATTGGATATCAACAAATTAGAAGCCTTCAAATATTATCCTAATTACATAGTTCTCCTCTCTCAAATCTATTTCAACCAATCACATTCACCCAAACATGATTTTTGGCAGCATTCTGCCTGAATTATTCAACCATTTTTGTCAGAACAGCGCTTAAAAGAATTCATACAAATCTTTTTGATATTTCTAACAACCAATAGCTAACAATTAGAAGAATTATTAGCTGCAAGAAATAACATTAATTAATAATCTTAAATCCTCAATTGAATGAAAAGATTGACGACACTTTTTCTATGTCTATTTCTCATGGTTGAGTTTGCTTTGGCTCAAACCATGGAAATAACCGGAACAGTAACATCCGCCGATGATGGATCTTCAATTCCGGGAGCATCAGTTTCCGTAAAAGGAACAACTCTAGGTACAATTACCGACTTTAATGGTACCTATCATATTAAGGTTCCGGACAATGCAGAGTCACTTATTTTTTCTTTTGTTGGGATGCAGACGAAAGAAGTAGCTATTGAAGGCAAAAAAGTAATCGACGTTGCCCTTTCAACAGACAACGTTGCAGTAGATGAAGTAGTTGTAACTGCACTTGGTATCTCAAGAGAGAAAAAAGCTTTAGGTTATGCTGTACAGGAAGTTTCAGGCGAGGAACTGACAAAAGCAAAAGACCAAAACATTGTAAACTCTCTTTCGGGTAAAGTTGCAGGTATTCAGGTAACAAGTGCCTCAGGTGCAATTGGTAGTTCATCCCGTATTACCATTCGCGGTAACAGTTCTTTCTCAAGCAATGAGCCTTTATTCGTGGTTGATGGTGTACCAATAAGCAACTACTCGTCAAGCGTAAGCCAATGGGGTGGTGTTGACTTCGGTAACGGTGCTTCAGACTTAGCTGCTGAAAACATCGAATCGATCACCATCTTGAAAGGTGCGAACGCTGCTGCCCTTTACGGTATGCAAGCAGGTAACGGTGTTGTTTTGATCACCACTAAAAAAGCAAAGGGTAAAGACGGATTCCAAGTTCAATTGAACTCAAGCGTTACGTTTAGCAATGCATACGTAATTCCAAACTATCAGAACAAATATGGTCAGGGTTACTCAGGTTCTGAATACATGTATGACAATTCAGGCACAACTCAAAGCTATCAAGACTGGGCTACTGAC
The DNA here is from genome assembly GCA_003246935.1 of Sunxiuqinia sp. Lineage (GTDB taxonomy): Bacteria > Bacteroidota > Bacteroidia > Bacteroidales > Prolixibacteraceae > Mangrovibacterium. Next base: position 1,884 of record QKCF01000420.1, read on the forward strand.
AACTCATTCACCTATGTTGACGGTAATGGTGCCGGTGTCTATGACTTTATGGATGAATCGTGGGGACCACGTATGGACATCGGTTTGAAATTTGCGCAATTCGACAGTCCTGTTGTTGATGGCGTGTACCAACCAACAGACTGGGTTTCTCACCCAAATAACGTCAAAGATTTCTTTGAAACAGGAGTAACCTATGACAATAGTGTAGCTGTTCAAAATGCAACTGAAAAAGGAAGTACTCGTTTGTTCCTTTCTCGTCAGGACATCACAGGTACTATTCCGAATACAGACCTTGACAAAACAACTGCAAGCGTTAGCGGACGACTTACTCCAAACGACAAAGTGACTATTCAGGGAAGCATGACCTATACACAATCAAAATCAGACAATTTACCGGGTCAGGGATATGACGAAAACAACGTTATGCAATCTCTTGGTGGTTGGTTTGGTCGCCAGGTTGACATGGCTTCACTGAAAGCAAACTGGAATACATACAACCAATACGGAAATCCTTACAACTGGAACAGTAACTACCATAACAACCCTTACTGGACTGTATACAACAACACCAACAGCATGTTGAAAGATCACGTTTACGGAAACATGTCGGCTGATTACAAACTAGCAGACTGGGTAAGCGTTATGGGACGTGTTGGTGTTGACTGGTATCAACTGAAAAGAAAAAGAGTTAACGCTGACGGTTCTATCGGTGTGCAAGATGGTGGTAATTTTAACCAATCTAAAACTTACGCACGCGATTTCAACGCAGATTTGATCTTCAACTTCGATAAAAAGATCTCTAAAGACTTCGGAGTAACAGGTACCTTAGGTGCAAACTACCGTGATTACACATACGACTACAGCTATTTTGCGGCATCATCACTCACTGTTCCTAACTTGTACAACATCAATAACGTTAGCGGAACAGTTAGCGCCGACCAATACGAAAGTCACTTCAGAACGAACTCTGCATTTGGATCGGCATCACTCGATTACAAAGGATACTTGTACTTGGATTTGACTGCACGTAACGACTGGAGCTCTACACTAGAAGACGGCTATTGGTCATTCTTCTATCCTTCAGTAACTGCAAGCTGGTTGTTAACTGAATCGTTACCAATCAAATCAGATCTTTTGTCTTTTGCTAAATTAAGAGCAAGTTGGGCACAAGTAGGTAACGGAACCGATCCTTATAAAACAAGTTTGACGTATTCTGCAATCGACCCTTACAACGGTACTACTCCGTTCCGCTTGCCGGTAACAAGCCCTCCAACTGTTTTGAAACCGGAAGAGGTTACATCGACAGAGTTAGGGCTGGAGTTGAAATTCTTCAAACACCGCCTGGGCTTGAATGCAACATACTACGATAAAGTTACCAAGAACCAAATCATGGATATCGACGTGAGTGATGCTTCAGGTTATGATGCGATCGCAATTAACGCCGGTGAGATCGAGAACAGTGGTATCGAGCTTGAATTAAACGGACAAATCCTGAAATCAAGAAAAGGTCTAAACTGGGATGTTGCAATTAACTGGGCGAAAAACAAAAACCGCGTAAACAAACTGTACGAAGACATCGACAAATACGATATCTCAAGTTCTTGGGGTAGTGTAACTATTGAAGCTGTTCCAGGACAAGCTTTTGGTATCATCAAAGGTTACGGCTTTAAGAAAGATGAAAACGGAGCGATCGTGCTTGATGGTGGTCTTCCTCAACCAGGCGACAGCCCTGAAGAAATCGGTAAAATCATGCCAGACTGGACAGGTGGTATCACCAACTCATTCAGCTGGAGAAACTTCAGTGCAAGCTTCTTACTTGACATGCGTTGGGGTGGTGATATCTTCTCTGTAACTGACTGGTTCGGCGGTATGGCCGGTTTAACCGAAGAAACTGCACAAATGGCTTCTCGTTCAGGCGCTGAAGGCAAAAACATTCGTGAAGTTGGTCTTGTTGTTGGCCAGGATGTACTGAAAGACTACAAAGCTGTAGACGAAAGCGGCAATACAAACACCACTGTTGTTTCTGCACAAGACTATTACGAAAGCTACTGGGGACTTGAAAAACAAGGTATCATCGACGGAAGCTTTGTTAAACTTCGTGAGCTTACATTCGGATACAGCGTGCCTGCACAAGCATTCTTGCAAAAACAGGATTCCTGAAAACAGCAAATATCTCGTTTGTTGGTCGTAACCTAGCTATCCTTTGGACTCACAAATCAAACGACGTTGGAATTGATCCTGAAACAGCATTTGGGACAACCGAAACAGGTATGGGTCTTGAGCAATACCAATTGCCGGCAACACGTAACTTAGGTTTCAAAGTAAGCTTAACATTCTAATCCGAGTGCTAATCTAAAAATTGAACATCATGTCAAGATTTATAAAAACAAAACTATACATTGCAGTCGCGCTAATTGTTTCATTAGCGTCCTGTACAGGTGATTTCGAAGAAATCAACACCAACCCGAACAGCCCGACTGAAGTTCCGTCAACAAACATTCTGGCTTATACGCTGGAAAATTTCACGGCGAACTCATTTAACATGACAGCTATTGAAGCCGGAGAGTTAGGCTACGCCAACCAAGTTGGTAAAATTCAATATCCGGAAGAATCAATTTACGAATTCCGCGAAGGTACATTTAACAGCTACTTCGCTACTGTATATCGCAACCAGCTAAACCTGCAGGTGATCCTGGAACAAGCCGAAGCAGAAGGTGCTACAAATATGGAAGCAGCTGCAAAAACATGGAGCGCTTACATCTGGTTACTTGCAACTGATATGTGGAGAGATATTCCATTTACTGATGCTCTTGGAGCTTCAGAAGGCGTTTTGTCTCCATCATACGATACCCAGGAAACAATTTACCCTGCTGTAATGGACATGCTCGCTGAGGCGAACGATTTGTTCAACGAAGGTTCAAACGATGATTTGGGCAATGGCGACCTTCTTTTTAACGGTGATGTGGAATTGTGGCAAAAATTTGCAAACAGCCTCCGTTTAAGAATGGCTATGCGCTTGTCAAACGTTGAGCCTTCAACTGCCGAAAGCGTTATTGAAGAAATTTTAGCTAGTCCTTCTACCTACCCTATCATCTCTTCAAACGACGACAATGCTTATTTCCACTGGAGTGGTTCAGACCCATATTACGAACCGTTTTATAGCAACAACGCTGTTGACGGCCGTGATGACCATGGCGTTGCCGATGTAATTGTTGATCAACTGGCTGCATTCAACGACCCTCGTTTGGCCGTATATGCAAAACCAGCAGCCTCCGATGGTGAATACCGCGGTGTTGTTGTTGGTGACGATCAGGATAACTTTACATTGAAAGCAATTTCACGTATTGGTGCTCGTTTCCGCGACGACGCAGCAGGTTTTTCTCCATTTATGAACTATGCTGAAATATGCTTTATTAAAGCAGAAGCTGCAGCAAAAGGATGGTCTGCCGGAACAACAGCTGCTACAGCTTACGAAGACGGAATCACTGCTTCAATGGAAGAAAATGGAATTGATGCTGCTGATATCACAACTTATCTGGCACAATCAGAGATCACCTATTCAAGCGTTGATCAAATCTATCTTCAAAAATGGATCAGCTTGTTTAAAAACGGACATGAAGCTTGGGCTGAAAACAGAAGAACTGATGTTCCTTTGCTTTCACCAGCTCCGGACGGAAAATACTCAGGACACAACCGTCCACCATTCAGACAGCCTTACCCAACAAACGAGTATAACCTGAACACAGCTAATATCCAGGCTTACTGGGCGAAAGTTACAGACCGCTTGTGGGGACAGCAAATGTACTGGGATACAAGAACAGGAGTTAACTAAAAAAGAACAGCGTTATCTTATAATGTTGATTTTTTTCAGCGAGGATGTCTGGCAACAGGCATCCTCTTTTTTTGCATTAATTGTTGCAAATAAAAACACGGTCAAACGCCTCGTTCCTCTTGCGATTCCTTAATTTTCGAAATCATTATAGGCTAACCAGCTTTGCCTTCTCAACAGCATTCTTTTTGAACTCAAATAAGGTAAACCATGAAGTTATATAAAGATGCGTACAAGGAACTAATTGAGCTTTTCGAAAATATTTCCGACCATAAGGAATACGGCAACCTAACTATTTATAAATATCAGTTTGAATCCGGATCGCAAGACCTACTTCCCGGAGCGAAGAACTATTGCTGCCACGAACACAACGAGCAGTTTGATGGCTCTCAGAATTTACACCTGGATATTGGGACAATCGATAATAAAATCCAGATTCACGACACTGAAATCCACGAAAATAAGAAGTTTGACTATTTCGTCTTCGTCCCTAATGGCCAAGCACCTACGAATGAAGCGATCTTCCTATTCCATGGCTTCAACGAAAAAAACTGGAATAAATACCTGACCTGGGCTCTGTTTATTGCTGAAGACACCGGTTTTCCCGTCATCCTGTTTCCTATGGCGTTCCATATGAACCGTACACTTTCAATCTGGAGTGACAAACGAAAGATGTTCCTGCTAAGTGAAAAGCGCCGGCAAATGTTTCCCGATGTCGTCAATTCATCGTTAACCAATGTAGCCATTAGCATGCGCCTGCACAGCCGACCGCAACGTTTTATCTGGTCGGGCCTTCAAAGCTATTACGATCTTATCAGTTTTATCGACCATATAAGAAAAGGAGAACATCCCCTATTCGCCGCCGAAACGAATTTCAATATTGTAGCCTATTCAATAGGCAATGTCATTAACTTAAGCTTTTAAACTGGTTTGTACTGTTGGGGAAACTTCTTCTTGGAGGGGTTTACATTTCTTTGATAGCATCGCCCATTTCTTACAGGACAAGTATTTCTAATAAATTCCTGATATAGGTATAGTAATGT
>QKCF01000402.1 GCA_003246935.1 Sunxiuqinia sp.
AGGCATTATTTACATAAGCTGAATCAATTGCAGCCTGCAACGACAAAAAGTTGTCCTGACCCAACAAACAAAACGGAAATAACAGAAAAATAAAGGTTATGATCTTGGTTATAAATCTGGTCATGATGTTTGTTTAAAGCAAATGTTTGAATTATTCAACAACATAACGAACTAAAATGTTCTCTATTAAATTTACGATATTTGATGTTATAATCCGCACATTATGACCAAACAAAAAGAAATAGGCGACAAAGGAGAAGAAATTGCCCAACAATACTTGCTAAAACTTGGCTATCGCATACTGGAGACAAACTGGCATTTTCATCATTATGAAATCGACATTATTGCAAAGGATGGAGAAGAACTCGTTATTGTTGAAGTGAAATCAAGAACAGGAACCGCATTTGAGCACCCGAGTGAGGCTGTCGGAAACCGCAAAATCCGCTTCCTTATCGAGGCTGCCGAAGCATATATTTTAAAAACTGACAGTCATAGCGATACGCGCTTCGATGTTATCACGATCATTTTCGATAAAGATCGGTATGAACTAGAGCATTACAAAGATGCTTTTTATCCGACCGCATAAAATAATCCGTAATTTTGAACCATGAATATTGAAGAACTGCGGGATTATTGTATTTCAAAAAAAGGTACCACCGAGGAGTTTCCTTTCGACGAAACCACATTGGTATTCAAGGTTAAGGGGAAAATGTTTGTCCTCACGGATCTTGAAAGCGACTTTGCCATCACCTTAAAATGCACACCTGAAAAAGCCATTGAACTCAGGGAGGAATACCCATGTGTAATCCCGGCTTTTCATATGAACAAGTCGCACTGGAACACCATTCAAATAGATGGTTCGGTAAGCGAAAATCTATTAACCAGCTGGATTGATGAATCCTATAATCTCGTGGTTGATAAATTGACCCGAAAACAAAAAGAAGAATTACAAAACCTTGAGAATAAGAAATGATTGAATTTGAATTGAGCACAGAGTATATCGAGTTAATCAAATTACTGAAACTACTTCAGTTAGTCGAATCCGGAGGGCAAGCTAAACTGGTGGTGGACGAAGGCTATGTCTTCCTAAACGGCGAGGTTGAATACCGCAAACGGGCAAAAATACGACCGGGAGATGTGGTTGAATTTGACGGACAACAAATCCTTATAAAATAAAGCAAGCCGGCAGGGATCTGCCGGCTTCAAAATGCTTGTGCGCTTAAGAGTGGAATGAAAGAGAAAAATAAAATTGGATTAACAATACGCGCTTGGCATATTCTAAAAGCATAACAAAGATACGACGCCGGACAGATATAAGTCAAGCTATTTTTAAAGAACTTTAGGAACAACTACGAATCTTGTACGAAACTGCAATTTGGCTATACGAACGACAATTTCACCAGCGAAAAATCCCTTAAAATCTGTCGTAAAATATCACTCCGAAAGCAAAATCACGGATAGAATGGTAATCTTTAGTTCAAAAAGAAAGCCGACAGGATTCTGCCGGCTTGGAATGCTTGTGCGCTTAAGAGTGGAATGAAAGAGAAAAATAAAATAGTTTCTACATCGTGTGTAGTCCCTAAAAGCATAACAAAGTTACGCCACAAACATGATACAAGTCAACTCGAATTGGACTGATTTATGCGAATCTACCAGTTGGCTGTTCAAATGCATATTTTCAGCATACGAACTCACTTTTTGACCGATCAAGTGTTAAAATTTTACGTTTAATCCCACTCCAAACAGTTCTTTAAATTGGATACGAGGCCCGTCAACAGTGCCATCATTGTCTCCATCAATCTTGATATCGTTATCGTAAATCATATTCGTAATCAACTTGGCCGACATGAAACTGTTGACCTTCATGTTAATGGTCACATCCCAGTTAACATCCATGTTTTGGGGTTGATTCAAGTAGTTAGAGAAGATATCAAACTTCGACTCCAACGAAACATTTTTCACGACCTCATATTTCACAGTAGTTTTCAGGTAAGCACCCAATTCCCAACGAGTTTTACTTCCGGGATCTACACCAAAGGCACCTGCCTCAGACAGTGTCTCGTCGGTGACCATCGTCAGCTTACCCGTTAAAGGTGATAAAAAGAGCGAGAAATGTTCGCTTGGCTTATAATCCATACCCAAGGCCATCGTAATATATGCAGGCGCTAAAAAACGTGATATCACAGGTCTTTCGTCAATCTTATAATCATACCCATCTGTGAACTGCGATTTAAAATTCATCAGCGCTGAGTAATACAACTTCCCGGAAGCTTTATAGCCTAATTTGGAGCTGAAATCAATTTTATCGTCTGATTTGATAATCTTGTTATCTTCCTCCTTCAAAAGACCATAGCCCAAATCAAGTGTGTTTTCCCAGCTTACCTTATCTTTCTGGTAGTTTCCATACAAATTCACAAGGAAAGTACCCGAAGCTGAGCTTTTACCCCCAGCCACCCAGTTCGATAGCGATACTTGGCTAAAATTCACCGAAGCAGAGCCCCCGGTCTTCCATACTTTTACTGAATCAGCAGGAGCCTGTGCCGCCACGAAGAGTGGCAGCATAAAAACTATAAATAGTAATTAGTAATTTCTTCATCAATCTTATTTATCCAAATGAACATCCAATTGAGGGAACGGAATGTGCAAACCATTCTTATCGAATTCCTTGTAAACTTTTTCATTCATATCGAAGAAAACGCCCCAATAATCAGAAGCTTTCGCCCAAACACGCACAGTGATATTAACAGAACTGTCGGCCAATGCTCCCAATACAATAAACGGCTCTGGTGTCTTCAATATCCGCTCATCCTTTTCAATCAACTTTAGTAATAAAGCTTTCGCATCGTCGTAACTATCGCCATACGCAATACCAAACGAGAAATCAACACGACGTGTATCTTCCGATGAAAAATTAACTAAAGAACCGGTAGACAGGCCACCGTTCGGAATCAAAATTGTTTTATTATCAGGGGTTTTAAGCACACTGATGAAAATCTGAATTTCAGACACGGTACCCATATAACCTTGAGCTTCAATAAAATCACCAACTTTAAAAGGCTTGAAGATCAAAATCATTACACCACCAGCAAAGTTTTGCAATGTTCCAGAAAGCGCCATACCTACAGCCAAACCTGCAGCACCAAGAATTGCAATAAACGAGGTCATTGGTATACCAACCATACCGATAACGGAAATTATCAGCATGATTTTCAAAAGAATGCCGGTTAAGCTGTTAATAAAGCCTCGCAACGACGGATCGACTTCGCGTTTTTCCATTATCCGAGCCAAAGCCTTCACTATAATTTTGATAACCCATAAACCGACAATCAGAGCAATTATAGCTGCTATGACTTTCAACCCATAGGTCATAATTAATTCCTTAATTGTTTGAGAGTAGTCGTCAATAAATTCCATAATTATTTAATTTACATTGTTTGTCTGTATAGTCCTTTCAAACAAAGTTACGGTATTATGGTTTTACGACACAAGCTGACAAAAAGAAAAAAGGGACATTTCCACCGAAAATATCCCTCTTGAACTAACTAAACTGAAAAATACCCTTAAGCTATGTTTTCTAATAATTCGAGTGAATCTTTGATCTGGTAAAGCTTTTGAGCTTCCTCGTCTTTAATGTTTACGTTCAGCGTTTCTTCCATATAAAAAAGAAACAGTTTCCAATCGAGTTGATCAAACTTCAAGTCTTCCTGAAACGATGCATCCAATTCGATTGCATCTCTTGAGACGCCTGTCTTTCGAAGAACTTTGTAAAGTGTTCTTCTAGCAGTCTTATTTTCCATGTTACTTTTGTTTTCAGATAACCGCCTGGCTTTAAACGGATATCAAATTCGGGTCAAAATTAAAAAATCGAATAATTAATTAATCGGTTCTAACTTTAAAATATTGATTCGCGCCCTATTCTATAAAAAAGGAAAATCACACACTGCAACACAATAGGCTAAAAAGTTTCAATTTGACTTATTATCCATCAAATTTTGTCACATTGAAAACAAAAGTCCAGAATAAGCGTTCGAGATGCCAATTTGAATTTTATCTGATTATCTATATTCGTTTTTTAATAAACTGTAAACTTCCAGATCAATAAACCTGTTTTGGTGCTTTTCGCCATCACGTTCAACACCTTCAAAAACAAAGCCTAGCCTCTTGGGTATCGCTGCGCTTTTGTAATTTCCAACACCGCATTTAATCTGAATACGATTCATCTTCATCGAATTAAAGATGAATTCAATTAAGGCTTTCACTGATCGGGTCATTATCCCCTTCCCTGTCATGCTTTCAACCAACCAGTAACCGATCTCTGTTTTCAGATTTAGGTAATCTGTGTCTTTTAAACCGATCAAGCCTACCAAACGACGCTCATACCAAATAACAAACACCTCGTCCCTCCGATCACCCGATTCAGATATTATTGAACGGATAAAGGCTTCTGTATCGTCCTGGTTAATTGTTTGCTGCACGAAAGGCAGCCAAGGAATCAAAAATTCACGATTCGCATCAATGGCCTGAAACACCTGAAAAGCGTGCGAAAATTTAATTTTTTCAAGTCGAATTTGATTATTGACGATTAATTCATGCATCTTCTTATCGATTTATACAAATGTAGTGCTTTTGTGAAATGTCGATAAAGCCAAGGTCGTACCTTGCAATTTTTTCAGCCTTTAAGAATCGCTATATTTGTAATTCATGAAACCTTGGACTTTCTGCCCAAGTTGTTTCACGTCATCATCAAAATTAAACATTCACCTTCTTTTCAACTATTAAAAGAAATCGATAATGGCTAGAATTTACAGCTCAATCCTACTTGTTCTTATGTTGTTGCAGGTTTCCTGTGCGAGCAATAAATCCGGGAAAAATGGTACGATTGTGGAAATTGATACCGACTACGGAAAAATGACATTCCGCTTATACGACGAAACACCTCAACACCGCGATAATTTTATCAAACTCGCCAAAGATGGCTTTTATGATGATTTGCTTTTTCATCGCGTCATCAACCACTTTATGATCCAGGGAGGAGATCCGAACTCGAAAAATGCACCGGCGGGTAAACGCCTCGGCGGCGGAGATCCTGGTTACACCATTCCTGCAGAAATCAAAACCGAATTCTTCCATAAAAAAGGGGCTTTAGCTGCTGCCCGCCAAGGTGATGCCCAGAACCCTGAAAAACGCTCCTCCGGATCACAGTTTTATATTGTAGAAGGCGAAGTATTTACGCCGGGAGGACTGGATTCAATGGAAATCCAAATCAACAATCGCAAAGCGCAACAGGTAGCTCAACAGCTCTTTAAGGCTCATCAGGCAGAGTTAAATAAACTCATGCAAAGCGGCCAGCAAGATAGCCTAAGCATTCGGGTTGCCGAATTAAAGGAAATGGCGAGCCAAAAAGTAGCTGAAATGGAACCCTATAAGATATCGGGTGAAGAACGCGCCGTTTACACCACCGAGGGAGGCTATCCTTCGCTTGACGGAGGATACACTGTTTTTGGCGAAATGATTGACGGATTCGACGTTTTGGACAAAATCGCGGCAGTGAAGACAGACCGTTTTGATCGCCCGGAACAAGACATTAAAATGAAAGTAAAAATCTTAAAATGAAATATTTATTCTTAGCGCTTAGTTTCCTTTTTTGCACCTCTATCAAAGCGCAAGATCAGATCAACCATATTGTCGAGATAGAGACCAACCTCGGCAATATGCGCTTCAAATTATACAACGATACGCCCAAACACCGCGATGCCTTCATGCAGTTAGCAAGAGAAGGTTACTATAACGAAACCTTGTTTTACCGGGTTATCGAAAACTTCCTGATTCAAGGCGGATCGCGGTCATCGCGCAATGCGCCTCCGGGAAAACGAATTGGTTACGGATCGCCGGATCACACGGTGGATGATGAAATTATTCCAGGCCACATCCATAAAAAAGGAGCGCTTTGTGCCCCTCGCCAGCCCGATGAAGTGAATCCTTTTAAGCAATCCGATATCTCACAGTTTTACATTATCGAAGGACAAGTTTTTACCGAAGGACAATTGGACACCATGGAAATCGCCGTCAACCGCCCTATCCACCAAAAAGTCGTCAAGGAAGTGTACACTCCCGAGATAAAAGCCCAGCTGAAAAAGCTGAAGGCTGAAAATAAGGTCGCTGAGTTCCGTGAAATTGCGGACAAAGTAAAAAGCGACATTGCCGCTAAAATGAAACTAAATCCCAACACGCTCGAGTTTACCGAGCAACAACGCAAAACTTATACAACCGTTGGTGGTTATCCCGACTTGGATGGCAAATACACCATTTTCGGCGAATGCATTTTAGGCTTCGATGTAATTGATAAAATCTCAAAACTAAAAACCGACGAAAACAACCGTCCCTATACCGACGTGAAAATAACCGTCAAAATTATTCAATAGCAATGTTGAA
>QKCF01000148.1 GCA_003246935.1 Sunxiuqinia sp.
ATTTCGAAAGGTATAAATGAAGACAAAAAGTATCGGGCTTCTTTTTCTTCTGCTTATTGTTGGTCAGTCGGTTAAGGCTGTTGGTGCAGTAGGGGATAGTTTACAGTTAAGTTTGGAAGAAGCGTGGGAGAAGGCAAATGCCTACAGTAAAGAGTTGAAGCTAAGAAGTGTTGATATTCAGGTTGGTGGCGAAGAATTGTTAAATGCAAAACGGAAATGGTTACCACATGTTGAGGCGAATGCCAACTATGGAAAATTAAGTAATATTCCTGTTTTCGAGAATGGTATTCTAAAATCTCCGGAGTACATTCCTATTAGCGATCACAGCGTTTATGATGCAGGTATTGACGCCTACTTCAACTTATATGCCGGGCATAAAGTAAAAGTACAGGTACAGCAGGCCGAAACAAAACAAGCATTATTAAAATATCTGGAAGACGAAACCGCGTCGTCGGTGCGTTACAAGGTGGCTGAGAGCTATTTGGATGTTCAACGTTCCATGTTGTTCAAAAAACTGATTGAACAGAATATCCGTCAGAATAAAAAGCGACTAGATCAGATTACCGAGCTGTATAACAATGGGGTTGTATTGAAAAGCGATTTGTTGCGCGCTCAATTGCAGCTTTCGCAACAGGAAACTAACTTGCTAACCATGGAGAACAATTTGGAGTTGTCCATGCAGCAGCTTAATATTTTAATTGGTAATGAAGACGACCAAGTCATCAAGCCAATTGATGGTATTGAAGGTGATGTAAGTCAGGAAAAACTGATGTATGCCGATTATTTGGAGCAGGCTATGAAAACTGCTCCTATTGAGAAAATTGCGCAATCACAAATCGATTTATCCAAACTGAGCGAGAAGCAGGTAAAATCGGATAAGCTTCCTCAAATCGGACTTTTTGGAGAGTACGCCTATTCGTATCCTCAAATTAAATTATACCCTTATGCTGAAGCTCCTTATTTAATGGGAATTGCCGGTGTTAAGATTTCTTACAATATCTCTGCCTTATATCACGACAAGCATAAGGAAAAAGCTGCGGCTATTACTGTTGCCCGGCAGGAGCTAGCCAAATTGCAGGCTGACGACCAGTTGCGGATTCAACTAAAATCGGCATACAAAAAACTGCACGAAGATCTGGCTCAAATTGATGTTTCCGGGATGAATGTACAGCAGGCAGAAGAAAACTATCGAATTGTCAACCAAACCTATTTCAACCAATTAGCACTATTGACCGACTTATTAACCGCAGACACGCAGCTGTTGCAAGCCAAATTTGACTTGGTTAACAGGCAAATAGCTGCCCGGTTACATTGCTATCAGATTTTAAAAATTACAGGTCAATTATAATGAGCGATAAATTAAGAACTTACGAGAAGGTAGATCATGCGGCAGTCAAAGTAACTTATTTCGTTGCTTTGGGTATTCTGGTTATTTTGCTTGTATGGGGAGGCTATTCCTTCGTGAACTTTTGGAGGTACGAGTATACAAACGATGCACAGGTTAAGGAATATATTAACCCGATTTTAAGTAGGGCATCAGGGTACGTTCAGGAAATCAGATACACTGATCATCAGAATATTCACAAGGGAGATACGCTTTTGATCCTGGATATTGATGAAGCTAAAGTTCAGTTACAACAAGCAAAAGCAGCTTTGGCAACGGCAGAAGCACAATTGAAGGTCCTGCAGAGCAATGTAAAAACAGCATCGACCAGTGCGACGGTCGATCAGGCTAAGATTACTGCCGCCGAGGCACAATTGTGGCAGCAGCAAAAGGAGTTTGAACGTTATCAGAAGCTGCTGGAGAACGAAGCTGTCACACAGCAACAATTCGAGGCAGTACAAACCCGTCTGGAAGTTGCAAAATCAAATTATGAAGCAGTCAAAAATGCCTTCGGAGTTTCGGTAAATAAAACGAAAGATGTCAATGCGCAGATTGCAGTGGCTGAAGCAGATATAGAACAACGTAAAGCTGCTTTGGATCGGATAATGCTGGATTTGAAATATGCCGTAATTACAGCACCGTCCGATGGCTATATGGGAACCAAAGCCATCCAGGAGGGTCAGTTCATTCAAAAAGGTCAGACGATCGGGTTTATGGTGGACAAAAAACAAGGAAAATGGATTGTTGCCAACTTTGAAGAAACTCAGATTGCCAAAATGCATGAAGGACAAGTTGCTAAAATAACCATTGATGCGTATCCGGACGAGGTATTTCATGGTGTGATCGAATCTGTTTCTCCTGCAACGGGGTCTCAGTTCTCGTTGCTGCCTCCGGATAACGCGACAGGAAACTTTGTTAAAATCACACAACGTTTCCCGATTAAAATTCGGTTTTCTGAAGATGCATCTGCCTTGGACCGGCTGAGGGCTGGAATGAATGCTGAAGTTTCTGTGACAAAATAGTCGTCATGCCAAACGAAAATAATAAACACATATTCAAAAGCTGGGTCCCTTATTGGTTGATTTTAGTGGGCATTTTCATTATGCTCATCCCGGTAGCCTTGGTTCTTGGTGTGTACTTGGGAGGGATTACCAGTGCCGCGAGTTATTATGGCGTCGATGCAATTGACGTTCGTTTCTCGGTTGTTGTATATTATATCGCAATCGCATCTGCATTTCCATTGGAAGCTCGTTTTTTCAATTTCTTCTCTTCCAAGCCTTATTTTATGGCTAACTGTGTAATTTATATCCTCATCAATATCGGCTTGTACTTTAGTCATAGCTTTGCTGTACTTTTGATTTTGCGGTTTATAGGGGGGATGACGTCGCTTGGAATTATTGGGACCATGTTTTCACTCGTGTTCCGTCAGTTTCACGAACAGCGCAGTCGTGTAATGGGCTATGCAACAATGTATGCTGCCTTGTTTTCGTCGGCTCCGTTAACTCAGGTTCTTGATGCCTATGTATTTACTAAGTATAATTTCAACGCCTTATTTCTGGTCGAGATTTTTTCGGCTATTCCCGGAATAGTTCTTATGTATCTTATTCTCAAAGGGAATATCGATCTTCGGCGAGGTGGGAAAATACCGCTGAAAATGGTTCGTTGGGAGAGCTTTATTCTTTACAGTTCTTCGCTGATGTTACTTGCATACATCTTGCTTTATGGACAGTACTATCATTGGTTTCATAGTCCGCGAATTATCCTTTGCAGCATTGCTTTTGTTTTTCTGCTTACCTTGTTTTTTCTCCGGCAATTTAAGCTGGAGCATCCCTATATTGACCTTCGGGTTTATAAAAGCCGCAATTTTAAGATCGGCATGTTTTTACTCGTTTTGTTTTATTTGGGTAAGGGCGATATGAGCTTGCTTTACGGCTTTTATGCAAACAGTGTCCGTTTAGATTCCTATTATTTAGGATATATCAACTTGATTAATGCAGTGGGAATCACCAGTGGTTCGTTGATAGCTGCGCGTTTTGTGTTGGCTGGCAGAAACATTCGCTTGATTTGGATCACCGGATTTGGGGCTTTACTGGCATTTCATATTTATATACTCCAGATTTTAGGTAGTCAGGCAGAGATAGCAGATTTGTTAATTCCCTTATTTCTGCAGGGTTTTGGAAACGGCACCTTAATTCTGTCTATCGTAATTTTCTATGTTACAGCAGTCCCTCCCGAAATTGGTTTTTCAGCGTCGGTATCGGGTGTTGCATATCGGGCTGTAACTTTTACCGGAAGTATGGCGCTTACTTCGTATATGGGCCTTTACTTTCAGAAAATTCACTACCAAAGTTTTGGGCAGGGGATCCGAGCTGATGATCCTTATACAATGCAGCGTATTCAGCAATATAAGCAGGTATTAGTTAATGGAGGAGCCAGTCAGGCACAAAGTAGTGCCGGAGCTGTAAAAATGCTCGGTAAGGCTGTCGGTATTCAGGATAATTTGCTGTTTGTGCGCGATTACTATTTGTATATGAGCATTTTTATAGTTCTGGTGATTCTGGGTATTGCTGTTATTCCTCACTTTCAGTATCAAATTCGCAGAATTGGGGCAAGGCTAATTCCGATGTAGTTCTGTTGTAGCTGGTGGTTTAACTTGGAAGTCTTCATCTATCGGCATGCTAATATTGTGTTAGGATTGCTGTCAGGCTCAACCTTTGAGAATGCTTCTTGTTTCTAATTATTACTTTTGATTGACCACCGAAAACAGCAAATATTTCATGGATTACAAAAATGTGAGTTTCTACAAACCGAAGATGGAATACCGTCGCTTTGGTAAAACCGAAAAGAAAGTCAGCGTGATAACCTTGGGAGGAATGCGCTATAAGCACGGCTGGACAGAGCCGCGGCATGAAATACCGCAGGATACTTTGGAACAGTGTAAAGCAACAGTTGAAGAGGCTTTGGCTCGTGGAATCAACCTGATCGAAACAGCTTATGGCTACGGGAAGAGTGAGACGGTTTATGGTATTGTTCTGAATGATATTCTAAAGTTGAAACGTGACTCTTATTTCCTGATGACGAAAGGTGCCAAGATGACCGCTAAAGAGATGCGTGAGTTGGTGATGGAGCAGCTGGAAACATTGAAAACGGGCTATTTCGATTTTTATGCCTGGCACGGAATGAATACAATGGAGTTATTTGAAACAGCTTGCGCTCCCGGTGGTCCGGTTGAGGAACTGTTGAAAATGAAGGAGGAAGGGCTGATCGGTCACGTTGGGTTTAGTACACATGCTCCGCTCGATGTAATCATCAAGGCTATCGAAACAGATTTATTCGACTTTGTTAACCTGCACTATTATTATTTCTTCCAACGAAATAAGGGAGCGATTGACTTGGCTCAAAGCAAGGATATGGGGGTGTTTATTATTTCCCCAAACGATAAAGGCGGTAAATTGGGAACACCTTCGCAAAAACTAATGGATCTGACGGCTCCTTTGCATCCGGTACAATTTAATGCCCGCTTTTGTTTGGGACACTCAGCCATTCACACTTTAACTTTTGGGTTACCTGTGACTTCCGGTTTTGATACTTTTGATGGGATTTTCCCTACACCTGCTCCTATGAGTAAAGATGATCAACGAATTAAGCTGAAATTGGACGAACAGCGATTGTTGGATCCTTATGCTGATTACGAAGGTTACGATATGCTTCACGATCCCTCTGGGATCAATATTCCTGAAGTCCTTCGTTTTCGGATGATGGTGAAATGCTACGATATGAAGGAGTTCGGGCTGTATCGATACAATATGTTTCAGGAAAAGGATCATTGGTTTCCCGGTGTATTTCCAACGCCCGAAAACATGAAAAAGATCGATACCTCACGTTGTCCGTCACATATCCCAATTGTTGATTTGATTGAGGAAACTCACCGCGAATTATATCGCCCCAAAGAGAAATAGAGAAGGGCGGTATTTGGGCGCGCAGGAAAAATTACAGAAGAATAAGCTTCTTTCTTTTCTTCTGTAATTTGTCACAATTTTGCGGGTTTGGTTTTTTAAAAGCGGTAGGCTATTGTGCCTGTAAATCGACGGGGATTTTGAGGGGCCAAACGATATGACCAATATCTCTCGTTTGAGAGATTATCCACCTTAACTGCAATGTGGAAGTGCTCGGTCTGCCAGCCAACAGAAGCATCCAGTGTTAAGTAGGATGGAATGATTACCTGCGCTGTTTGAGTGTTGGTTTGATATGAGGAACTTCCATAGTTGCCGCCTAAACCCAGGTTAAAGCCCTTTAGGCTTCCTTCATTAAAATTGTAGTTTAGCCACCAGTTTAAAGTTGTCGGTGAGCCGGTTGATGCCGGACGGAGTCCTTCGATAGTTTCATCAGCTTTTAGATATTTGCTGTCATTATAGGCATAGCCGACTAATAAGCTTAACCCTTTCGTGATCTGTGCGCTTAGCTGAAGCTCTACCCCTTGGCTTAATTGTTCTCCATCCTGAATTGAATAATCGGTATCGGTTGGATCATCCCGTAATACATCCTTCACCAGTATGTGGTAGTAGCTTAGTGATCCAGAAAGGCGTTTATTCCAAAGATCGGCTTTTAATCCTCCTTCATACTGAATGGCATTTTCAGGTTTAAAGCTGTTGCCTTCTTTATCGCTGCCATTTTGATTCGAGAAACCATTCATGTAGTTAGAAAAAAGAGACAAGCGTTCCTGAAGTAGTTGGTAAACGATTCCTAACTTTGGCGAAAGTGCTGTTTGGTGATATTTACCACTATTCGAACCGGTTATCAGGTTGTCTGTTCCATGATTTCTGAAGTGGTCAAGCCGGAGACTTAGTAAGATGCTTAACCTGTCATTGAGATTGACTGCATCGGAAATATAACTGCTGTAAGTATCTTGTTCTACCTTTTCCATACGAAGTTTGGCCGCCGCTGCTTCTGCATCCAGATATGCCCGGTTGTAGGTCGCATAATAATCGTCTAAAGATTTGCGGAAATCTACCGTTGCTGAATATACATTGGCAGTGTTCCTGTTCGATGAGTAATTATAATAGTCCAGGCCCAAAACGATTCGGTGTGAAAAGTTTAGCCATTTAAACGAACCAATAAAATTTTGTTGGATGTTCGTTGAATTGTAATTATATGCACCGATAGTGACTTGTGCCCGAAGTGTTGTATCACTGCGTCCTTGCAATTGACTTGTATAGCCATCAAAGCCTGAAGAAGTTCGGGATACGGCTGTTTGTGATTTCCAGTTTTCACTAATTTCAATATCGTTGTTCAGGAAAATATTGAATGCCGATGCATTATAGAAGACATCATTGCTGGCAAAAGAACGGTTATAGTCCATTCCCATCGATGCAATATTCCGGGTGCCGGAAGAATTTGTCCAAGGAGAGAAACGAATTGGTGAGGTTCCTTTATTTTGTCCGTATTCCACATCAACCAAAAGTTTTACTTTTTCCGATAGTTTGAAAAGAGCAGAAGGGGTAAATGTGAAGCTATTGGAGAAACCGGCATCCTGAAAGCTGTTTTCGCGGTGGACTGCACTGTTCATTCGAAATAAAACCGATTTATCGTCTGTCAATGCGTGGTTATAGTCCAGGTTTAACCGATTCAGATTCCAGCTGCCACTTAAATAGGAGACTTCCAACAAACGGTTTTCTCCGGGTTTCTTGGTAACTCGGTTTAATAAGCCGCCGTATGAAACCACACTGCTTCCAAACAGCGTGGCAGAAGGGCCTTTGATAACTTCAATACGCTCTGTATTTACAGGATCGATGTTTGTTTGAATAAAACTGGTCAGTCCGTTTCTGAATTTAGGCTGGGTGGTAAATCCACGAGAAAGAAATACAACCCGGTTTTGATTAAAGCGAATGGGAACACCAGCTCCCGGTACATTTTTTAAAGCGTCGTCAAGCTTTGTGGCAACTTGTTGTTTTAGTAACTCGTCTGAAACAGTAATGTATACTTGCGGATTTTCCATATTCTTTAGTGGTAAGCGAGCAACATAGTCCGATTCTTCAATGTGCGCTGCTACCTTTTGCTGACGAACGACAATTTCGGAGAGCAATTGATCTGATTCTTGCAGAACCACTTGACCAAGATCAATTATCGAGTGTTTGTTGGCAATTTCTATTGATCGATTTGCCGTTTCGTGTCCGGTATACGTAAATTGCAAGGTATATGATCCCGGTTGCAAAGGCAACGTAAAGAAGCCTTTTTCGTTGGTGGAAGTTCCCATGCTGCTTCCACGAACAGCAATTGATGCAAATGGAAGTGCATTTCCGGCTACGTCGGTTAATTGGCCTTTTGTTATCCCTTTGTCAGCATTCGTGGCCAAAATAATATTGGAAAACGACAAAAACAGGAAGAACAGGGCGGTTGCTCTTTTTGATCCAAGTAAGCTTTTTTTCATTTTTTTCTTTTTTGAAATATTCTTGCTGGATCAGCTTTATTTGGTAGAGGTAAAGGTTTGCAGCAAAAGTAAAAGGCTTTCTGTTGTGCTTCAATCCCTAAAACATGGCAAAAAAAGGACCTCTGTATTTTCATCGGAAAGTTGCCGGGCGTTTTGTATTGCTCTCATATTGAGGGATGAAAAGGGTGTTTGGTCAAAAAGAACGACTTGCCAGTAATTTCATTTTCGATTTTGTTTAGCCAATTGTTGGGATATTCCACTACGGGAGTGGAGACGTTCGTTTAGAAATCGAAGAGATTTGTGGTGTTTGGTATTCATATTTGAGAGCAGATGGATTTATGAGTTGAATATCTTGGCTGTTTTTGAGAACCTATTTTTTAGATTGTTCAAGGAAATCGGTCCGATTATTTTTTATTGCAAACCCACACTATGAATTAAACAGAGGTTGCTACTTGTCGAATTTTGGGTTATGCGAGTCATTTAATCGTTACTTTTGGCGATCATATTTGTTTTTCATTAATCACCCCCGAAATGAGAAAATTACAATTGATCCTGGCTGTCGCATGCCTGATTTTTGCAGTGGCCGGATGTCAGAAAGATGACGATCGTTCCGGATTACGTATTCAATCTTACCAGTATGCGTCCATGCATCATATTTGGGAGAAATGGGGCGTCGGAATTGATGTCGCAGGAGAGGATAGCGTCCGGTTTGTCTATCTAAACGGAAAGATTGCCAAGCGGGTTGGAGGTTTTCGGCCTGTAGTAGCCAGTGAAGGTGCTTTTTATCCTTACATATTTACGACTCAGATTTACGATACCTTAATCTACTCAGGGAATCAAATCACGATTCGAACATATTCGGAAGATCCGCAACGGGCATACGCCAATTTAAATGAGCGGCTTATTTCCTTGGATGGTAAAGGTCGGATGATTCGGCAAATTGTACCTGCAGCCACCGATACAACCGATTTTCATTACGACTCAGGCGGTCGTTTGAGAGAATCGTACCGAAGATATTATACAAGCGGAGTAGACACCGTTTGGTATTACTATACCGGTAGTAATCTAGACAGTCTGGTGCGGAAGGTCTATCAATTTTCGGACCTGATGGTCAAAGATGTTGAGGCATTTAGCGGGTATGATCACTCTGCAAATCCCGTACGAAATATGAGTTATTTCTCCGAAACATTTAATCGTTCCTTATCGGCGAATAATTACATCTACTATCGTTTTCAACGCTTTTCGCCTGATGGATTTTTAGGAGAAAGTTATACCCGAAGCTGGACCTTAAACTATGACAGTGAAGGGAATGTTGTTTTCTAGATTGAAACCGGTATTTATAACTTCTTTTAACATTCGTTGTCGGCAGTTAACATAGATTGATGGTATGTTTGTATCAGCAGAAAACAACACAGAGACACAAGATTTTTTTCATAAGTTTAGGTTAAAAAAGTGAAGGATGGTAGTTGCCATCCTTTTTTCGTTTCTATGCTTTGGGTAAAGTGCTTGAACAGTAAAACAGAATAAAAGAATGTGTCTGTTTAGCGTATCCTTAATTTATTTGTGATTATTGAAAGCCTCGGATTTAAAGGGATTTTCGTCAACTGATATCCGGAAAATTACGGATGTTTTTACCGGCGCGATCTAACTCTTGTTCAAGCTAGGCGTAAAAGAAGACTTTATTGTCTTTTATGTCTTAAGCCGCTCATCATGATCAAGCCTATTCTAAAAACCGTAATAAAGTGTTTTCTCATTTTTCTGTTGAACTTTCCGTTGCAGGCCATCGCTCAAATTCAAGGTTCAGTTCGCGATAAATCTGATGTTCCTGTTGGTTTTGCGAATGTTTTGTTGTTGAATCAAAAGGACTCGACTGTTGCCACTGGAGTAATGGCAACAGAAGAAGGTACCTACAGCATTACCAACTTTAAGCCCGGGAATTATTTCATTGGCGTTAGTTTAATCGGTTATAAACCGGCTTACTCAGATCCTTTTACCATTAAATCAGCAAATGATCATCGGCACAATGCGCCGGTGTATATTGTCGCTGAATCGACGCAAATTGAAGATGTTTCGGTTGTGGCGAAGAAACCAATTTACGAATTGCAGATTGACCGGATGGTGGTCAATGTCGAGAATAGTATTACCTCAAGTGGAAGTACAGCACTGGAAGTTTTGGAGAAGTCGCCCGGTGTAATTGTCGACCGACAGAATAACAATATCTCGCTGGCCGGGAAAAGCGGGGTAACGATCATTTTAGATGGTAAGCAAACCCGAATGCCTTTGGAGGCAGCGATGCAAATGCTGGATGGGATGAATGCCGACAATGTAAAAAAGATAGAACTGATTACAACTCCGCCGGCACGTTATGAGGCGGAAGGAAATGCCGGGATTATCAATGTGGTATTAAAGAAACATGAAGACTTTGGAACAAACGGTTCGTTTTCATTAGGGGCTGGTGTTGCTAAACGCGAGAAGATGAATGCTAGTTTAAACCTGAATCATCATGCCGATAAGGTTAATTTTTACGGAACCTATAATGTGGACTACAATAACTTGTTTCATCGGATTGATTCGTATAGACGGTATATGTTGGATGGACTTGAAAATGAATCGGAAGCGATCAGTAGGCGGGATGCCATTGTGATGTTCCAAAATATCCGAATGGGATTCGACTATACTATCAGTAGTAAAACAACTTTCAGTGTTTTAACCAATGGCTACATTCGGAACTGGGATATGGATGCCGTCAATGACATTGTTTACACTGAAGAAGGTGTATTGACAAAGAACTCAACAATGGATAATTCCGAAATCAATAAGTGGTTTCACGGATGGGGGAATATCAATCTAAGGCATTATTTTAAGCAAGAGGAAACGCTGGATTTCAATGTTGACTATCTCAATTACTTCAACGACAATCCATCGGAATATGACTCGCAAATTACGGATGTCGGTGGAACAACAATTTCTGAGCTTATTGAAATTGCAAAGGAAACCCCGATTGATATTCTGGTTGGTGCTGTTGACTATTCGAAACAGATGGAGCGTGACGTCAAATTGGAGGCAGGAGCAAAGATCACTTACACGATGTTTAAGAATGATGTGGGTGTCCGCTATTTTAATAGCGGAGGATGGACGTACGATCCGGAGCTGACAAATAAGTATAACATGGATGAGAATATCATGGCTGTATATGCTTCGTTGAGTTTTAAGCTGGCCAAAAATACATCGGTTATGGCAGGGCTTCGCTACGAATACATGAACTCGGTATTGGATTCGGAAACAGAGAAGGGGATTGTTGATTTACATTATGGGGAGTTGTTTCCAACCTTTTTCATTTCTCAAAAACTAAATGATAAAAATACCCTCCAGGCTTCCTATAGTCGACGGATCAACCGACCGAAGTTTAAACAGCTGGCACCTTTTTTCATTTTAATAACTCCGGAAAGCTTTGTTTCGGGAAATGTCGACTTGCTGCCGGCATTCAGCAATATTTACAAAGTCGAGTATCAATATAAAGCGGCTATGTTATCGGTTTCGTACACCGACACCAAAGATGCTATTTCGCGTTTTGCACCGACGAACAGCCAGGAGGGGAATAAGCAGTATTTTTTCTCGCGGAATATTGATAAGAGTGAAAATCTTTCGGTGACACTTGGTGTTCCGGTTACTGTAACACCATGGTGGAAGATGCAAAACAACCTGATTTGGAATTGGCAAAAAGTAGCGACCGATTACGATGGGGTTGATTATAATATCGAACAAAATAGTTACCAGTTGACGAGTAATCAGAGTTTGACTTTCTCGAAACATTTGTCGGGGGAAGTTTCCGGATTCTATAATTCGAAATCGATTTGGGGAATTTATGAGAGCAAAGCTTTTGGTCGTCTCGATGTTGGTATCCAATGGAAACTAAAAAATGAAAACAGTCGGTTTAACCTTAATCTGAATGATGTGTTCAAAACGCGGATTTATCGCAATGTCGCAGATGTGCCGGAGTTGAACATTTACAACCGTTGGCGATTAGATTTTGAACCGCGAGTTTTGCGATTAACGTTTACCCATAACTTCGGAAATGAAGCTGTCAAGCTGAAAAAGCGTAAAACAGCATCAGAAGAAGAACAGAGACGTGTCGGTGATTAACGGCTTTTCAATAGGAATAGAATCGGGTTATAAGCTTTTTTAACAGTCCTTGTCAGCTGTTAACACAGCTTCGTGGTATCTTTGTATCAACAGAAAGCAGAAATAGCAAGATTTTTTTTCATAGAGATTTGGGTTTAAATAAAAGGATGGTTACCGCCATCCTTTTTTATTTGGTGGCTGTGCTTTTGCTGCATTCTTTCCCTTGGATTTCCCTACTTTTGAACCTCAAACAAACAACAAATGGATTACATTTTTGAATTACCTTTTAAGGTTCGCGACTATGAATGCGATATACAGGGAATAGTGAATAATTCAGTTTACCAGAACTATTTGGAACATACCCGACACGAGTTTCTGGAAGAAGTTGGGCTGAACTTTACCCAGATGCATGACGATGGTGTTGATGCTGTCGTGATTCGGATTGAGATTGATTATAAATTTCCGTTGAGAAGCGGCGATCAGTTTTTGAGTAAATTATATGTTGCTCGCGAAGGAAAATTGAAGTACATCTTTTATCAGGATATCTATCGGGTGTCCGACAATAAGCCGATTATTAAAGCAAAGGTGATTGCAACAACCATCAATGCTCAAAGTGGGCGACCGGTATTTGCAGAACAACTGGCAGAAGTTTTCGATCGGTATCTGTAGCGCATCATAGTTTTTGTCGCCGGATTATGCGGAACGAAAAAGGATTGATAGCTATCCTGATCCGTTCTTTTGAGCGGAGTATTCTCATTTCTTTTCAAAACAGTCAGGTTGAGGTGCTATCCTGAAATAGAAATTGTCGGGAAAATGTAGGAATCTGTCGTCGAAAAAAGGCGAACCATCGGTTCTGTGTCGAGATGCTGAATTTTGTGTACGAAAATTGCAAAGGCATAAGTACAATAACTCAAAATTCACAGTTATGAAAACAAAAATGATGTTGCTTATTGCAGCTATGGTAATTGCTTCAGTAAGCGTTAATGCACAAACTCGAAATAGTAATAACGGTCGGAAAAACGAAAAACAAACCACGCAGACCACGCAGCGCAATAAAACAGCTGCGAGCTCGGGGCGCACAGTAACGGTTCAGTCGCAGCCGGCGAAGTCGGTCAATAAGGTTAACCGGAACCAGGTTACTTACCGCAGTAAGAGTCCGAAAGTTGTGGCTGTTCGCTCGCAGAACCATGCGAATGCTGAGGTGATCCAAAAAGACAATAAGAACTACTACTATCAGTCGGGTACCTATTACCGGAAGTACAATGAAAATTACGTTAAAGTAGCACCTCCTGTGGGATTGAGTGTTCGCGTACTTCCCGAAGGATCGTTACGAATTGCAATTGGGAACAGGAATTACTTCTATTTTGAAGGTGTCTATTATCTCCCGTCAAGCAATGGTTATGTAGTTGAAACACCACCGGTTGGAGCTATTGTTTACGCACTTCCTGCAGACTACGAACGGGTGGAACTGAACGGAGAACAGTATTATGAATACAATGGTGTTTTATACAGCAGGGTTTCATACCAGGGTGATCGGGCTTATCAGGTTGTAGGATACCTCGATTAGTCGAATAAGATATTGGATAACAAGGCTCCGGGTAGTTTGCACGGGGCTTTGCTGTTTATAGCTTTGTGGCCAACTTTGCTGTTTGGTGTGGAACAGTTCGAGGATTAAAGGAATCCGTTTTCTT
The DNA here is from genome assembly GCA_003246935.1 of Sunxiuqinia sp. GTDB lineage: Bacteria > Bacteroidota > Bacteroidia > Bacteroidales > Prolixibacteraceae > Mangrovibacterium. Next base: position 13,625 of record QKCF01000148.1, read on the forward strand.
AATTTTGTATCTTGTAAGCATAAAGATGAAAATTCAACGTTGGAAAAGATCTCTTGAGATTGCGGCATGAATGTTGTTTTGATAGAAAGCAACGATCAGTTTCTTTAACCAAAAAACTAGGATATGAAAACAATTAGCAAACTACTTCTTTTTATAGCTGTCATCATTTTCTCCAGCTGTGAAGGGCCAATGGGGCCTGCAGGATATGATGGGCTAGATGGACAAGACGGACAAGATGGAATTAACATTTTAGGCACCGTGTTCGAAGTGACCGGAACATTTAATGAAGCTAATCAATATACCTTGTACTATGCCTTTCCCAACGACTTTCAGGTGTACAATGGAGATGCTGTGATGGTTTATATTTTGTGGGATGTTGTTGACGGCTTGGATGTTTGGCGGGCACTTCCACAAACAATTTTCCTTGAATCCGGTGCATTTCAGTATAACTTCGATTATACAACAGGTGATGTGCAAATCTTTATCGACGGTGAATTGGATCCGGCTTCGCTGGGAATCGGCGATTTAGTAGACCAGACTTTCCGGATTGCAGTTATCCCGGCCGATTTGTACAAAAACAAGTCGATCGATTTAGCTGATTATAATGAAGTTACGAGTGCCATGCTTGTGTGGGGTGGTAAAATTAACCAGGTTACACTTTCAAATCATTAAGTTATATTCAATTTTGATCACCATCAGAAGGGATAGCACCGTAAGGATGTTATCCTTTTCTTATTTTGAGAATTACCGTATTCAAATTGAAAGTCCCGAAAACTGTGGCTTCCGTAGCTTTCGGGGATTTGCAGTTCCTTTGAACAAGTTCGAAGTTTAACTGTCATTAAAAATTAAAATTCAACTTCGTTGATAGCCAGTTTGAAATCCATTATTTTTGCTGTTTAAAATTGCATGTCGGGTATGAAAAAGATTGTTGGGCGCATCACATTTAGTTTTTTAGCTATCGTAGCTTTTGTCGGGAGTTATTATTTTTTCCAATCCTACACATCAGGATGAACCGGCAAAAGGAAATCGGTCTGGAGTACCGATGCATAGTTCGGTTGCTATTCCTTCCGAGTTGACATTTATGGGCGAACAGGTTCCGTTGGAATATTTTGATGTTCGCGAAAGTCTGGACCGCGAGCTGTTGGTCAATGCCAATTTTCACTCTCAGACCTTACGGTTCCTGAAGCTGGCTCCACGTTATATGGAAATTATCAAGCCGATATTGAAGGCAGACACAGTTCCTGAAGACTTTGTTTATTTGGCTTTGGCTGAAAGTGGATTCAATGAAAGGGCTGCTTCGCCGGCAGGGGCTGTTGGCTTTTGGCAGTTTATGAAAGGAACAGCCATGGATTATGGACTGGAGATTAACCCCCAGGTAGACGAACGTTATCATATCGAAAAGGCAACAGAGGCAGCTTGTGAATATCTGAAAGATTCGTACAAAAAATACGGAAGCTGGACTTTGGTTGCTGCTTCTTATAATGCCGGACGCAATCATATCGATAACCAATTGGAACGCCAGAAAGTGAGTAGCTATTACGATCTGTTGCTGGGAGAAGAAACCTCGCGTTACGTATTCCGGATCTTGGCGCTTAAGTTGATCATGGAAAATCCAAAGCAGTATGGCTTCAATGTTCACGATGATGATGTATATCCGTTATGGCATGTCAAGACGGTAACTCTTAACGGGCCGGTAGCTAGTTTTGCTGATTTTGCAAAAGAACATGGCACCAATTATAAGATTTTGAAAATGTTGAACCCTTGGTTGCGCGATGATAATTTGATTAACTCCAAGCGAAAAACATATGTGATTAAGGTCCCGGGCAATGGATTCCGGACGAAAGAAAACAACTAAGATGGTGGAGAAAGATAGCTTGTATGCTGAAGAAGAGTTGCTTGATCAGGATGAAAAAATCATTGTACACGGCGCACGTGTGCACAACCTTCAAAATATTAATGTTGAAATACCACGCAATAAGCTCACCGTTATTACCGGATTGAGCGGCAGTGGAAAATCATCCCTGGCGTTCGATACAATTTATGCAGAAGGTCAGCGCCGGTATATCGAAACGTTTTCGGCTTATGCTCGCTCGTTTTTGGGAAATATGGAGCGTCCCGATGTGGATAAAATTACCGGTTTAAGCCCGGTGATTTCCATTGAGCAAAAAACAACGAATAAAAACCCTCGCTCGACGGTAGGAACAGTTACCGAGATATACGATTTCCTGCGTTTGCTGTATGCACGGGCAGGGGAGGCTTTTTCGTACGAGACAGGCGAAAAAATGGTGAAATACACCGATGAGCAGATTCTGAAATTGATTCAGGAACACTTCGGTGGAAAACGAATTTTGATTATGGCTCCGCTTGTTCGCGGGCGAAAGGGCCATTATCGCGAGTTGTTTGAGTCGTTGCGTAAAAAAGGTTTTCTATACGGACGTGTCGATGGTGAAGTTGTTGAGTTGAAGCCCAACATGCGCGTCGATCGTTATAAAAATCACTTCATCGAGGTTGTTATCGACCGGTTGAAGGTAGAAGAAGGAATAACCAAACGCTTGAAAGACTCCGTTCAGATGGCGATGAAACAAGGGCACAGCGTGTGTTTGATTGCTGATAACGATTCGGATGATTTGAAGTTTTATAGTCGTCAGTTGATGTGTCCGAGCAGTGGTATTTCATACAACGAGCCTGCTCCGCACAATTTCTCGTTTAACTCGCCTCAGGGAGCTTGCCCTAAGTGTAGCGGGTTGGGACGTATCGCGGTTATCGATCAGGAGAAAATCGTTCCGGATCCTGAGCTTAGTATTGCCAAAGGAGGTATCGCTCCGCTTGGTGCTCAGAAAAATACACTGATCTTTTGGCAAATTGAGGCGCTCGGCGAAAAATATGGATTCACTTTAAAAACGGCGGTGAAAGATATTCCGGAGGAGGCAATGGATGCTATTCTTTACGGAACAAACGAGCGTATTCAGTTGAAAAACTCGCCGCTGGGAAGTTCCGTGAATTATATGATGAACTACGAGGGCATCGTGAAGTACATCGACAGTCAGAGGGACGACAATCCATCGAAGACTGCTCAGAAATGGGCTAATCAATTTGTAAAAGAAAAAGACTGTCCGGAGTGTCACGGAAACCGGTTGCGGAAAGAATCACTTTACTTTAAGATAGACCACAAGAATATCTCGGAATTAGCGAAGATGGATATTGCTGAGTTAACTGATTGGTTCGAGGGCTTGGAGGAAAGGATGTCGACTCGTCAGTTGCAGATCGGCGTAGAGATTATCAAGGAAATTCGTACTCGCTTGAGCTTTCTGATAGATGTTGGGTTGGAGTACCTGTCACTCGACCGCTCTTCGGGAACTTTGTCTGGTGGAGAATCCCAACGGATCAGGTTGGCTACACAGATCGGTTCTCAGCTGGTCAATGTGTTGTACATTCTCGATGAACCAAGCATCGGTTTGCATCAACGCGACAATGTCCGGTTAATTCATTCTTTGGAGAAGTTGCGTGACACGGGTAACTCTGTGATTGTTGTAGAGCACGATAAAGATATGATGATGTCGGCCGACTACCTGGTTGATATGGGACCATTTGCAGGTCGTCATGGGGGTGAGGTTGTAGCGGCAGGGACGCCACAGGAGGTTTTACAGGAAGACACCTTAACTTCGAGATATCTGAAAGGAGAGCATGAAATTGTTGTGCCGCAAAATCGCCGCAAGGGAAATGGGAAAAGTCTGAAGTTGATTGGCTGCACAGGTAATAACCTGAAAAACGTTACCGCAGATTTTCCGTTGGGCAAGATGATTTGTGTGACAGGTGTTTCCGGTAGCGGAAAGTCAAGTTTGATTAACGGGACACTTCAACCTTTACTGAGCCAGCATTTTTACAATTCGTTGAAAGATCCGCTTCCTTTTGAAACGATTGAAGGACTAAATCATATCGATAAAGTTGTACAGGTTGACCAGTCGCCGCTGGGAAGAACTCCGAGATCAAATCCGGTTACCTATACCGGTGTTTTCTCCGATATTCGGGCGCTGTTTGCGCAATTGCCCGAGGCGAAAATCCGAGGCTACAAGCCAGGGCGTTTCTCCTTCAATGTAAAAGGCGGTCGTTGCGAGGCATGCCAGGGAGGAGGTTTGAAGTTAATTGAAATGAACTTCCTGCCGGATGTGTATGTACATTGCGATGCTTGCAACGGGAAACGCTATAATCGCGAAACACTTGAGGTACGCTATAAAGGAAAATCGATCAGCGATGTGCTGGATATGACGATTAACCAAGGGGTGGAGTTTTTTGAGGCGCTTCCTTCTATCGCTCATAAATTGAAAACCTTACAAGAAGTTGGCTTGGGGTATATTACCTTGGGACAGTCGTCAACGACTTTGTCGGGAGGAGAATCGCAACGGGTAAAACTGGCAACTGAGCTGGCAAAGAAAGACACGGGCAAAACATTATATATTCTCGATGAACCAACAACCGGCCTTCACTTCGAAGATATTCGTGTGCTGCTGGGTGTATTGTATAAATTGGTTGAGCGGGGGAATACGGTTATTGTAATCGAGCATAACCTGGATGTGATCAAAGTTGCCGATTATATTATCGATTTGGGGCCGGAAGGAGGCCGTGGCGGTGGTACAATTATGGGGACAGGTACACCGGAGGAAATTGTAGCAAAGAATAGTTCATACACCGCAGAATTTTTGAAAAAAGAGTTAGCTTTATAGAAATGGACTAAGAAAGTACCGAAAATAACTAACTCAATCGAATAGCCATGAGCTCTAAGACTGTAGATATCTATTGTG
>QKCF01000109.1 GCA_003246935.1 Sunxiuqinia sp.
GTCTGGGTGTTACCTTATAAACGAAAATTATTAATGAAGAGAGATTTAATTTCCATCACGGATTATTCGAAGGAAGACTATCTTCGGATAATGGAATTGGCAGCTGATTTCGAACGAAATCCCAACCAACGCTTATTGGAAGGAAAAGTTGTTGCCTCACTTTTCTTTGAGCCTTCTACCCGCACCCGTTTAAGTTTCGAAACCGCAATCAACCGGTTGGGGGGACGAATCATTGGATTCTCAGACTCAAACTCATCAAGCGTAACGAAAGGAGAAACGCTACACGACACCATCAAAATGGTTTCGAATTATGCAGACCTGATTGTCATGCGCCACCCTTTGGAAGGAAGTGCCCGATATGCAGCAGAAGTATCTTCAATACCAATCATCAATGCCGGCGACGGAGCCAACCAGCACCCAACGCAAACATTGCTTGATATGTATTCAATTTTGAAAACCCAGGGACGCTTGGACAATATCAACATTTTCATGGTTGGCGATTTAAAGTATGGTCGTACCGTTCACTCGTTGTTGATGGCCATGTCTGAGTTTGAAAATCCAATTTTCAACTTTATTGCTCCCGAAGAGCTGGAAATGCCTGAAGAATACAAGATGTTCCTGCGTGAGAAAGGTATCCGCTATTTTGAACATCGCGAGTTTACCGACATCATTTCAGAAGCAGATATCGTTTATATGACACGTGTGCAGAAGGAGCGCTTCTCTGATCCGATCGAATATGAGCAGGTAAAAAATGTATACATTCTTCGCAACAGCATGTTGGCAAACACTAAGCCAACCATGCGTATTTTACACCCACTTCCCCGTGTAAACGAAATCCACCCTGATGTTGATAGTAACGAGAAAGCATATTATTTCCAGCAAGCCCTAAACGGCATGTATACCCGTGAAGCAATTATTGCTCATACCTTAAAACTCAAATAAGCAGCCATGAGCGACAATATTAAAAAGAAACTGAAACTGAAAGTCAGTGCCATCAGCGAAGGTACTGTTATCGACCATATTCCTTCAGAAAATCTATTTAAGGTTATTTCAATTCTGGAACTCGACAAGACATCGAACATGATCACTTTCGGTGCAAACCTGGATAGTGATAAGTTAAAAACAAAAGCGATCATCAAGGTATCTCACCAGTTTTTTGCAGACGACGATATTAACAGGATTGCATTGATAGCACCCAACGCAAAACTGAACATTATCAAGGACTATGAGGTTGTAGAAAAGAAAGTAGTTGAAGTACCCGATCACGTTGTTGGTATTGTAAAGTGCTTTAATCCCAAGTGTATCACCAATAATGAAGCAGTAACGACCTCATTTAAAGTGATCTCTAAAGCTCCGTTAGCATTGAAGTGCAAGTACTGCGAAAAGATTACCCACGAACACCAAATGGTTATCAAGTAAGTAAAATAGAAGATTGATGAAGAAAGAATTTAAAGACTGTCTGGAAACGATTAAGCAGCTTGTTGATTCAAATCCAGAAGATTTACTCCTGAAAATTTGTTCAATCTTAAAAGAGCAGATCTACCATTATGATTGGGTTGGCTTTTATATTCTGCAAAATGGACAACTTGTACTAGGCCCCTACGTTGGTAAACCAACAGAACATACGCATATTGCAATTGGTAAGGGAGTTTGCGGCCAGGTTGCTCAACGCGGGGAAACGATGATTGTACAGGACGTAACTCAGATTGACAATTATATTTCCTGTGGTCTGGAAGTGCAGTCTGAAATAGTAGTACCTGTAATGAAAAATGGAAAGTTCATTGCAGAGCTGGATATCGACAGCCACTCACCTGCTCCTTTCATCAGTGATGACCAAATATTTCTTGAAGGAGTTTGTAAGTTGATCAGCGACAAATTCTAAATAAAAAAAGATCGCCATTTTGGCGATCTTTTTTCTCAATATATAATTACTTATTAGTAACGTTCGCGTCTTTGTGGGCGACCACCGCCTTCGTAATTATTACTTCTTCCGAAACGGTCACCACCTTCACGGCGTTGGTAACCACCACCACCTTCGCGGCGTTGTTGGAACCCACCTTCACGACGTTGGAAACCTCCTTCGCGACGTGGTTTAAAGCCTGTGTTTTCTCTAGGCTTAGCTTCGTTCACTTTAATGTTTCTACCTTGAACTTCAACACCGTCCAAGCGAGAAACAGCTTCAGCGCCCTCTTGATCATCAGCCATTTCAACAAAACCGAAACCTTTAGCTCTACCGGTTTCTTTGTCAGTAATAAGTTTCACTGAAACAACTTCTCCGAATTGTGAAAATAATTCCGCAACTTCTTGTTCTGAAAGTGTGTAGTTTAAATTACCTACGTAAATGTTCATAATCTGAAAATAAATAAATTAAAATAATAAAAAAACATGCGGTAAAATCACGGGATTTTCGGAACGGAGATTGATCTTTTTGAAGGAAATAAAATCACTGCAACCTAAAAAGCGAGACCCTACCTTAATAATACAAATAAATAGTTCAAAGAAAATGGCAACGCCGTAATTAGTACAGGAAGGTAGGTACTTTCCTTGTTCATTGATTACAAGTCATTTCACCATAGCTGATTACAAATATATGGATAGTTTTGACTCCGCAAACAACTACAACACTTTTTTTACTGAAATTTACCTCTTTAGCGTCCTAATATTAATCTACGTACAACACGAGTCCCTTTAAGTACTCACCTTCAGGATGATAGATATTTACCGGATGATCGGCTGGTTGTGTTAATTGATGGAGAATACGCACTTTACGACCCGAAATAGCTGCTCCGGAGAATACTGCTTCCCGAAATTTCTCCTTGCTAACCACCTGCGAACAGCTAAAAGTAAACACAATTCCTCCAGGACGGATTTGCTCAAAGGCTTTTGCATTTAGTCTTTTATAGGCCTGAAGCGCTTGATGCAAAGCATTACGATGCTTGGCAAAAGCAGGAGGATCAAGGATGATCAAATCATATTTATCCTTAATATCACGCATAAAATCGAAAGCATCAGCAACATAGGCTTCATGACGCTTATCGTTCGGAAAGTTGAGCTCAACATTGGCATTTGTCAAATCAATTGCTTTAGCTGATGCGTCAACCGAGTGCACCATGCGTGCATTACCCTGCATAGCGCAAAATGAAAAGCCACCGCTATAACAGAACATATTCAGCACGTCACGTCCGTTCGAGAATTCTTTTACTAACAGACGGTTCTCCCGTTGATCGACAAAGAACCCGGTTTTCTGACCTTCGACCCAATCTACATGAAAAGCATTGTCATACTCTTTCACTATCGTAGCTTGCGACTCGCCTAACAAATAACCGTTCTCAGGTTCAATATCGGCTTTAAAAGGCAAGGTCTTATCACTTTTATCGTAAACGGCAATCAATTGATCACCGAGCAATTCTTTCAAAATTTCGGCTAGATCGGTACGCATATGATACATGCCAACGGAGTGCGCCTGATAAACTGCCGTTCCGTTGTAGAAATCAACAATCAGACCAGGCATGCCGTCACCTTCACCATGAACTAAACGAAAAACATTCGTATCCTCGTTATTCAATAAGCCCAACGATGCTCTCAGATTAATGGCCTCACGTAAACGTTGCGTCCAAAAAATGCGGTCGATGTCTTCATCCTTAAACGTAAGAATACGTACTGCTATCGACCCAATCTGGTAGTGCCCGATTCCGAGAAACTGGTTCTGATTGGAAACAACACGAACAAGGTCTCCCTCGCTAACCTCAGCCGTAATTTTTTTGATAGCCCCTGAGAAAACCCAAGGGTGAAAACGTTTTAATGATTGTTCTTTCCCTTTGTTAAGAACAACGGTAACCAAATTTTGTGTCATGATTGAGCTTCAGATAACGATTGGAATATTTCATGGGCAATCCAGGCATCGGTTGCAGCATAAGCCTGCTGACCTTCAGAGAGAACAT
>QKCF01000472.1 GCA_003246935.1 Sunxiuqinia sp.
TACTCGGAAACAACACTGATTGCTGGGAAGTAACGCTTTTAAATCGTACGTTTGATTTGGTTGTCATTGAGACCTTCAAGATACTCTCTTAAAGGGACAACAAAAACAAAGGCTGTCCAATTTTACTTTTTGGACAGCCTCTTTATCTTATTTCGTTTCTGTTATTTGGTACAGTGGCCGCCCAATCACTCCTTTCATTCTTATTGAATAGTCCGGCTCATATTTCAAAATAAATAAGCCTCCATTCATATAACCTCCATTCCTGTTGACTTTCTCAAACTGAAACTCACCCTGTGTCAGATCGACCTGGTGATAGGGCAAACAACCGACAAAGTCCTTTCCATAGTCGTATAATGCCGACATAAAATAGAATGCAACATCGTACCCCTGGTAGCTAAACTGAGATGGTTCTTCGCTATAGACACTTCTGAATTTTGTCAGGAACCGGTTAACTACCCGCGATTTGTAATCCACATAGTACGGACTCAACAAGTTCATATGAACGTGGTGATAGTATTCGGTCTGAATACTTTTATACCGCTGAAAGTTCGACAAACCAATCAATGTAACAGGGTAATTCTCGGCAGCCGCATTTAAATTAGTTACAGCGACGCTAACCTGAGCCTCGGTAGCCGAAGGAATGATGAACACATTCTCTTTATCTTTCTGCAATATACGAGATAAACCCAAAGATCCTTCCCGTTCCAAGTTGTATTCGTGAAATAGTACCTGCTTAGTCTGGTCTCGGTATGGTGAAAAAAAGAATTTCTCACGAGCCATATCAACTAATTTTGCTTCAGGCAAATTCTGATAATTTCCCATTGACAGAACAACCAGGTTTTTATCAAAATATTCATCAGCGATATAATTTGAAGTTTTTTGAATCAGGAATTCCTTCGTTGGGTTAATTTTAAAATAATACGGATTGTTTTCTTCCAGATTACCAGATGAAGAGAGCGGAGAAATCATAGGAATACCTCTCAGCTTGGCATATTCAGCGACAGGTCCCTGCAACTCGGGAAATACCGGGCCTATAATCAAATCAACATCTTTAAATGCCGGTTGATACAAGATCGAATTAATTTTTGAAGCACTTTGGTTTGTGTCAAAAACGTGCAAAGTAATATTCATTCCGGCCCGTTTCATACTGTCAACAGCCAACAGAACACCTTCGTAAAACTCCAGAAAACTTTCAGAACGCGAGTACACAATACGATCTTCACGAGTTATAAAGGAGTCAGCCATCATCACCAACTGATCCTGATAGTCCGGCGCTTTTGGATCAGGCATTACCCGAATACGATTGATAGTATCATTAGCATTTAGATATAGCGGTAACAGCAAGGCTACATCATATTTTTCAAAACGAGCCGACGGATTTGGCTGGCAAACAGCAGGCGCATCTTCCGGACTAAACGCAACAGAATATTTATAATTCCCCTCTTCGTCTTTATCCCCGTATGAAGGAGTAACATACGTGAAATTTTGAGATTGCTCAGCTTGCGTTACTTCCGGGGTAACCTGACCTTGCTCCGCTTTTGGAATCAGGATTGTTTCTCCCTCTACCAGTCCTCGATATTCCAATACCGGATTTACCTGTTTTAACTCAGCTATGCTAAGGTTGAAACGCTTAGCTAAACCATACACCGTTTCTCCACGTTGCACAGTATGCTGATCAAAGGCACTTTTATTTTCAGGAACCACTTTAAAGTCCGGAACATTTTTGTATGGGATTCGAATACGCAAACCTATTTTTAATCCTTCTTTTAACACGGGATTATAAGCCTCCAACTCCTCTTTGGTCGTATTGTACTTCCGTTCAAGACTCCAGAAAGTCTCTCCGCTCTGGACAAGATGTACAAAAAAGGAACCCGGCTCTACAGCCATTCCCTCGGTAATTGTGGTCGTCACAGTCATGGAAGTTTCAGGTTGAGTCTGAGGAAGATGGATCTTTAAAGTCATTCCAACCGTTAAGCGCTCGCCTGCCTCCTGGTTTAGTTTGATAATCTCTGAAATCGAAACGTTATACTTGCGTGATATGCCATAGAGCGTTTCACCTGGTTTTACAATATGATCCACTGTCTCAGGCTCTTTCGCCAGATCGATTTGGCGAATCGTCTCAGCTTTTCTTCTTATTCGCTCCAAATCGGCCCGATCAGGAATACGTAACACATCGTTCTTTCGAATTCCATCCCGTGCTTCCGGGTTATATTTCAGAATATCATCAACGGTAACCCCGAATCGATTTGCAATATAATGTAGCGTGTTCCCCTTTTTTACTTTATAGGTCAGAAATGAAGGTAACTCTTCCTGAACTGGAGGTGCATCATCCACCAGGATATTCAAAACCTGTCCCGCTCTCAAACCGGATTTCAGTTCAGGATTTGCTTCGATCAACTCTGCCTGAGTGATATCGAAAGCCTTACTTAGCGAATAAAGCGTTTCTCCTTGTTTGACTGTATAGCTTACATATTGACTATTGAATGAAGCCGGCTGGGCAGCTGCAAAAAATCCGCACAACAACAAGCTATGCAACAAAAGAGAATATTTCATGATTGTCTTTTTCAAGATTTGTTTTCCTGTTTTTCCGGGCACTGCAACAAATGTGCCGTAGTCAACAAAATAAGACCTAATAACTGAAACCACCAAAGTAGTTCATGAACTGAACTCGTTCCCATGCATCAATCTGCTTAGTTTTCAGGCACAATTTACCTTTAAATTCGTCGATTGTCTGATAGCCTTTCTTTTCCATCCATGCACTGATCTCCGTATTGAATCTCTCAATAACGCTTGGACCTTTCTCATAAATAACAGAAGCAATCTGAACAGCGTTAGCCCCTGCTAGCAAGAACTTAATTGCGGTTTCTGCTTCCAGAACACCGGTTGTGCCAGCCAGCGGGCAGGCAGCTTTGGAACTCAATATACCGGTCCAACGCAATGGAAGCAAATATTCATTACCACTACTTAAAATTTCTGCAGTAACCAAATCTTCAGCATCAATGTCGATATCAGGCGAGTAAAAGCGATTGAATAAAGTAATACCGGCAATACCTGTCTGCGACAACTCGCTAACAACTTTAGCCAGATTGGAAAAGTAATGGCTGATCTTTACCGATACCGGGATACTCACCACTTCCAAAACTTTCTTTACCGTATCAAAATAGAATTGCTCGTTAGCTATCTGGCTTCTGTTTTCGTTCGACGGAACGATAAACATATTCAGTTCCAATGCATCGGCTCCAGCTTCCTGAATTTTACGGGCAAACTGCACCCATTCAGTTGATGTCGTACAGTTTACACTTGCAACAACCGGAATACCGGCTACTCTCTTCGCATCAACAATCAACTGCAAGTAACGTTTCAGGCTTTCTTCCTTAATCACATAGTCGAAGTAATCGAGGTACTCCGGATCAGGAGCCAACTCTTTTTTAGAATTCAGTTCAGTTTCAAACTGCAAATGAATTTCTTCTTCAAACAGCGATTTCAACACCACGGCACCAGCACCAGCTTTTGCTATTTTTTCAATTTGATCAACTTTGGCAGTTAAACTGCTGCTGCCCGCGATAATGGGACTTTTTAAATCCAGGCCAAAGAAACGGGTTGATAAATTCGCCATAAGATCTGTATTTAGATTTTACCAGTTTTTAATGAATAACAAGCGGCAGGTATAAAATCCTGCCACAGCTTTAATTTTCCTGCAGATATTTGTGCATACCGGCTGCTGCGCGACGACCGTCACCCATTGCCAGGATAACTGTTGCACCACCGCGAACAATGTCGCCACCTGCAAACAATTCGGGCATTGAGCTTTGCATTATTTCCGCATCAACCTCAATCGTACCCCAGCGGCTCACTTTTAATTGAGGCAACTCTGAAGGCACCAAGGGATTTGGAGATACGCCGACTGCAACAACCACTACATCCACCGGGATTTCGTACTCGGAGCCTTCGATCACTACCGGACGACGACGCCCTGAAGCATCTGGCTCTCCCAATTCCATCCGTTGAACACGCATGCGGCATACTCGTCCTTTTTCGTCAGCATAGTACTCAACCGGGTTGGTCAGGTTGATGAATTCGATACCTTCTTCCTCGGCATGGTGAATTTCTTCAACACGAGCTGGCATTTCTTCGCGCGAACGACGGTAAATAATCATCGCACGGTCGGCTCCTAAACGCTTAGCTGTACGCACCGAGTCCATAGCAGTGTTACCACCACCAATTACCGCTACGTTTTTGCCACGCAACACGGGTGTATCGAAGTCCTGATTTGATGCATTCATCAGGTTAACTCGGGTAAGGTATTCGTTCGACGACAGAATACCATTGTAGTTTTCACCCGGGATATTCATAAAACGAGGCAAACCGGCGCCACTGGCCACGAAGAAAGCTTTATAACCTTCCTCTTTCAAATCGTCGAAGCTGGCAGTGCGGCCAACGATAAAGTTACGTTCGAAACGAACGCCCATCTTTTCTAGGTTAGCCAATTCAACATCTACAATTTTGTTCGGCAAACGGAACTCTGGAATACCGTATTTTAATACACCACCAATTTCGTGCAGCGCTTCAAATACAGTCACATCATAGCCCAGTTTGATCATGTCGCCAGCAAAGGCTAACGAAGCCGGTCCCGACCCAATTGCCGCTACCTTGATACCGTTCTTCGGAGCTGTTTCAGGAACTGTCATCTGACCGCTTTCGCGTTCGTAGTCAGCAGCAAAACGCTCCAGATAACCAATCGCTACCGGATCTTTTTTCAGTTTCAACGTATAGAAACAGTTAGCTTCGCACTGCTTTTCCTGCGGACACACACGCCCGCAAACAGCCGGCAATGCCGATGTTTCTTTCAATGTTTTGGCGGCCTCAATAAATTCGCCGCGCTCAATATTCTTAACGAATTTCGGAATGTTAATGCTTACCGGACAGCCCTCAATACAGGTTGGGTTCACACAGTCCATACAGCGTTGAGCCTCCTTTACGGCCTGTTCTACTGTCAAGCCGAGATTTACTTCCCGGTTTTGGTAGCAGACGCGTTCCATCGGGTTCATCTCGGGCATTTTTACCCGAGGAATTTCACCGCGCTCTTTATTTTTGATTTTTCCACGCAGCTCTACCCGCCACGCTTGTTCACGTTGTTGTTTGAGGTATTCCTGCATGATCAGACGTTTACAGTTTGTAGATAACGTTCAAAGGCTTCTCGTTCTTCCTCTTTGTAACCTCCAAGGCGAAGCATCAACTCGTCGAAATCGATTTTATGGGCATCGAATTCAGGGCCGTCAACACAAGTAAAGTGGGTTTGTCCGCCTACCGTTACTCGACATGCGCCACACATCCCTGTACCATCAACCATGATGGCATTCAAACTGGCCTGCGTCGGAATTTCGTATTTCTTGGTCAACAGCGATGTAAACTTCATCATCACGGCAGGGCCAATGGCGATACATTCGTCCACTTTCTCTCGTTTAATAACTTCCTCGGCACCAGCAGTGACTAATCCCTTGCGGCCATATGAACCATCGTCAGTCATAATGATCACTTCGTCCGACCATTGGCGAATTTCATCTTCCAAAATAATCAGATCCTTACTACGTGCTGCCAAAATGGTAACAACACGGTTTCCGGCTTTTTTAAAACCTTCAACAATAGGCAACAATGGTGCGACCCCAACACCACCTCCACAAGCCAGCACGGTGCCAACTTTCTCGATGTGTGTTGCTTTTCCCAGCGGTCCTACCAAATCCATGATTTGCTCACCAGGCTTCATCTCGCAAAGTCGAGTTGATGTTACGCCCACTTTTTGGGCAACCAGGGTAATAGTTCCGGACTTTTCATCGGCTCCGGCAATAGTTAACGGAATACGCTCGCCTTGCTCGTCGATGCGCAATATGATAAAATGACCGGGCTTACGGGAGCGGGCAATGCGAGGGGCTTTAACCACCAGTTTCACTACCTTTTCCGAAAACGATTCAACCTTAATAATTTCGTTCATTCAATAATGTCTGTTAGCGATCTTAGTTTGAGCTGCAAAAATAATACTGTCGAAGCAACATTCCTTATCTTCAGGCTATTTTTAAGTAGAAATTAAAGTTATATATAGGGATTCTTTCTTTTCGGGGTCATAACGAAAGCTTGTAAAACAACATCCCTGGATTCTGATTTTCGCTTTATTTTTTTCGATAGTCCGCGCCACCACCCTCCTTTTGCTTATATTTGAAGTTTGTTTTCGGCCGAGCATGTATTTTGCCGGATTTGAAAATCTGTATTGAGTTTTAAGAAGTTGTGCTACCATGTCTCAGGAATTGATTATTGGATTGACAGAACACCGAACGTTCGGTTATTTATTTCAGGCATTTTTGATCGAGAAAAGGGTATCGTTCTACACCATCACCAAGATGGTGAAACAGCGCGATATTGAAGCGTTGCAACTCAATGCAGAACAGGCTGAACTGGTGAAACTAGTCGAACAATACAGCGATGAAAAGCTGGTGCAGAAGTTTTCGAAGAAAAAGGAATCGAGCAAATTTTTCCAGCAAATGGATCCTGATTTGTTCGAAAATCACATCAGCCCATATATTGACAAATACTTGGGACGTATCATTCCTATTTTAATGCGTGGCAATACGCGTCTATTTCTGAAACAAGCCAAATACTCGAATCTGTACGACGAAGATTTAATTACCGTTAAGCCACAGTTTACCGATTGTTGTTTTTGCTTTAGCCGAACACCGGAAGGAACACGCTATAGCCTTGATATTTCATACGATGGCAAAACGATTAATCTCCTTCACAAAACCATAACCATGGTTACAAACGAGCCAGGGGCTTTTGTTTACCAAGGAAACCTGTATGTTTTCGAAAGCTTAAGCATCAAAAAACTGCTGCCCTTCGTCGAGAAAGAAGCTATTTTTATTGCATCTCAAGTCGAAGAAAAATATTACAAGAGTTTCGTTCTCAATACCATAAAGGAATTCCCCGTCAAGGCTGAAGGCTTTTCGATTAAGGAGGGAGACGCCAATAAGGAAGCGATCTTGTCGCTGGAGCCCAACCTGCGCATGGAGGCTGTGCTTCTTCCTCGCTTTCGCTACGGTCAGAACGAATACCTATCCAACAGCCGAACCGAAGTGGTCGTAGATTTTGAGCAGGAAGGAGCCAATTACCATTTCACCAAAATAAAACGCAATAAAGATTGGGAAGATAAAAAAATCAACTTTCTGAAGAGCCTTGGTTTAAAAGAAGAAAACGGTTGTTTATTTCCCCAAGACACCGATCTACTGAGCGAACAGGACCGACTATACGAAATTATTAACTGGTTGAACCGCCATAAGCAACAACTGCAGCAAGCTGGATTCAATTTCACGCAGAACCGGTTGGACAAAGTCTATTCAACGGAGCATCAGGAACTGGAACTGGAGGTAAAAGATGGCGAAGACTGGTTTGATATATACGCCAAAGTACAGTTTGGTGATTTTCAAATTCCGTTTATCAAGCTGAAACGGCACATCCTCGCGGGCATTCGTGAGTTTGAATTGCCCAATGGCGAAGTGGCCATTCTTCCCAAAGAGTGGTTTTCCGAGTACGGCGATCTTATTCCGTTTGCCAAGCAGGAAGGTCAAAACCTGCGACTTAAAAAGCATCACTTTCAACTGCTGCAACAAAAGCTGAAGGGCATTGACAAGAGTTTCTTTAACCGCTTACAGGATGTTGCCAACAAATCGGGGCGCCCCATTGCTGTCCCCACCAACTTGCAGGCAACCCTTCGTTCGTATCAGCACGAGGGCTTTTCCTGGATGTATAACCTTTACGAAAACCAGTTTGGCGGCTGTCTTGCCGACGACATGGGTCTAGGTAAGACACTGCAAACCCTAACGCTGCTGCTAAAGTTGAAACGATTGAAACGAGCCGTTGACATCCCCGATTTCGAACAAAATTCAGGGCAAGGAAACTTGTTTGCTTCGTCTGGTGAAGATGAAAAAGAAAAGAAAGAAGAAGCGGAAAACGACACCGACAAGCAGCAACCGGCCAGCCTGATAGTGATGCCAACATCGCTGCTGCATAACTGGTATAACGAAATTCAAAAATTTACACCCTCGCTCAAAGTTTACCACCACTTCGGCGTATCACGAAAACGAACCGGCAATTTCCGCAATCTGGCCAATTACTACGACATCATATTAACCAGCTATGGAACTGTTCGCAACGATTTCGAAATGCTGAAAGATATTGAGTTTTTTTATGTGATTTTAGACGAGAGTCAGTACATCAAGAATCCTGGGTCGAAGACCTACCAAACCATATCGCAATTAAAGGCCAAGCACCGCATGGTGCTAACTGGTACGCCAATCGAAAATTCGCTATCGGATCTTTGGTCGCAGATCAACTTCATCAACAAAGGTTTGTTGGGGAATCTCGCCTATTTTAAGCGGGAGTTCATCACACCAATCGAAAAGAAAAATGATCCCGACAAACAGCAAAAACTACAAACGTTAATCCGCCCGTTTGTACTGCGCCGTACAAAAGAACAGGTGGCCAACGACCTGCCTCCGATTACCGAGCAAATCCGATACTGTGGCATGGCAAGCGAGCAGAAACGAATTTATGAGCTCGAAAAATCGGCTATCCGCAACAGCATCCTCGAGAACATCGAAAAGGAAGGCATGGAGAAATCAGCCTTTGTTGTACTGCAAGGATTAACCAAACTTCGACAGCTGGCTAACCACCCATCTATGTTGCAGGGAACCGACGAGAGCGAATCGGGTAAGTTTGACGAGATTTTGGAAACGCTCGAAAGCTTAATTGCAGAGAAACACAAGGTACTTATCTTCTCCTCATTTGTGAAGCATTTGGAACTGGTTAAAGAGCAACTGGAAACAAAACACTGGAAATACTCGCTGCTTACAGGCCAGACAGCCAACCGTGCAGAAGTGATTCAAAATTTTCAGGATGATCCAAACAACCGCATCTTTCTGATCTCACTCAAAGCCGGTGGTGTAGGTTTGAACCTCACCTCGGCCGATTATGTGTTTATTATCGATCCGTGGTGGAACCCTGCAGCTGAAATGCAAGCCATTGCCCGGGCTCATCGTATTGGGCAAAATAAAAAGGTTATGGTCTACCGCTTCATTACAGAGGGAAGTATCGAAGAAAAAATCCTTCAATTACAGGATCGGAAATCGTCTCTGGCTGAGAAATTTATAAACTCCAATAATCCGTTTAAAGCCATAAGCCGAGAGGAAATTTTGAACTTGTTCAGCTAAAAGCGTAATGCTGACACGATTCTGTGACTAATAGCCGCGACTGGTGTTTTATGTCAACGTATTAAGAATCCTATATTTCAAAAACAGATAATATAATGAAGAAAATTTATCTCATTTTAAGTGCATTTCTGTTCACGCTAACAGTTTCGGCACAAAAACAAATGAGCGTGGAGGATGCCATACTAGGGCGGTACTCGTACCTGTATCCTCGTCAACTGAACCAGTTACAATGGCGAAGTGACGCCAGTATAGTCTACCTATCCAGTGATACCATTTGGGAAACAGGCGTTACTAAGGACGAAGCGAAAGTTTTAGTGACGGCTTCCGAATTAGCAGAAGAGGCAAGGAAAAAGAATATCGATTTTGAACACATTCGCACATTCAGTTTTCCGAATGAGCATGAAATCATCTTTGATAACGGGAACCGGATATCAGCCTTCAACCTTACAGCCAAGCAATTTGACTACACATTAAAAACGCCCGACGATGCAGAGTCAAGCGATTTCAGTGCTGAAGGCAAAGCCGTAGCTTACGTAAAAGGCCAAAACTTATTTATTCAGAAAGACGGGAAGGAAATTCAGGTTACGAACGAAACCAAAGAAGGTGTGGTTTGTGGGCGCTATGTGCACCGCCGCGAATTTGGGATTGAAAAAGGGACCTTCTGGTCACCTTCAGGTAAATACCTGGCTTTTTATCGCAAAGATGAAAGCATGGTCAAAGATTATCCCTTGGTTGATTATATGACACGGGAAGCCGACGAAACACCGATTAAATATCCGATGGCAGGCATGACAAGCCACCAGGTAACAATTGGGATTTATAATACAGAAACAGCTGAAACGGTGTACCTGCAATCAGGCGAACCTGATGATCACTATCTGACTAATATCAGCTGGGGACCTAATGAGGCATTTATCTATGTAGCCGAGCTGAACCGCGAACAGAATCATATGAAGCTGAACCAATACCAGGTTGCTGACGGTGCAAAGGTGAAGAGGATTTTGGAAGAAACAAGGTCAACTTATGTCGAGCCGCAACATCCGGTTGTGTTCTCGAAAATCAATGCCAATGAGTTTTTCTATTGGACTCGCAACGATGGTTGGTTCCATCTTTACAGATACAATACAGATGGGAAATTGATTCAGCAAGTTACCAAAGGCAATTGGGAGGTAACTGATTTTTACGGTACCGATGCCAATGAGAAATATGCTTACTTGCAAGCCACCAAAGAAAGTCCGCTAGATCGTCATATCTACCGTGTGAGCCTAAAAAATGGAGAATTGACCAAGTTGGATAGCGAAGCAGGGACACATAACGCAAGTTTCTCACCATCCTTCAAATACTTATCCGACAACTGGTCCGCCTTTGCAAATCCTGGAGAAACAGATTTGCGCCAATCCAGTGGAAAACTGATTCGTACCCTTTCAAAGGCTGAGAACACGCTTGAGGACTACGAATTGGGCGAAAATAAGATTGTAAGTTTTAAAGCAGCCGACGATTCAACAACCTTGTACGGTAGAATCATTCTTCCGAATAATTTCGACCTGAATAAAAAATATCCGGCAATCGTCTACGTGTATGGAGGACCACATGTACAATTAGTGAACAACACCTGGCATAACGATGCGAATTGGTGGTTTTATTACATGGCTTCAAAAGGATATATCATGTTTACCGTTGACAGCCGCGGATCAGCCAACAGAGGCCAAGCTTTTGAGGAAGTCGTTCATCGCCAATTAGGCGTTGAAGAAACTAAAGACCAAATGAAAGGCATCGACTATCTGAAAAGCCTCCCCTACGTTGATCAAAACCGGATTGGCGTACATGGATGGAGTTTTGGCGGCTTTATGACTTTGAACTTAATGCTTCGTCACCCGGAAACCTTTAAAGTAGGAGTAGCCGGAGGTCCGGTTGTCGACTGGAACATGTACGAAGTAATGTATGGCGAACGCTACATGGATATGCTGCAGGAAAATCCGGAAGGTTATCAGGAATCAAATATGCTTAACCACGTTAGCAGTCTGAATGGTAAATTAATGCTGATTCATGGCGTTCAGGACGATACCGTCGTGATGCAACACAGTATGAAATTTTTGAGAAAATGTATCGAACTAAATAAACAGGTTGATTTTTTTGCTTACCCCACACATCCACACAATGTGCGTGGTCGCGACAGGGTACATCTCATGGATAAAATCAGCCAGTATTTCTTCGATTATTTATAAAGAAAAGGGGTATTATTCTGAAAGCAGCCGGTTAGTTCGCTAATCGGCTTTTCCTTTGTTATTTAAATTGAAGTGGTTCTGGTTTCCGAGGTTGGAAACTATAAAAATCTGTTCCACCAATCTCCCGCAAACTAAAACCGATCGAATGAGAATCACTTGGGTGTCCCGGGTAAAAGGCCAGTCTTAACTGGATTGTTCGGAAAATTAAGTTTTCGTTTCGCAGACGGATACCTCCCCCTATTCCGGCATAATAATCTCCATTAAAAACGAGTTTATGCGACGAACCTATAATTCCGAGATCGGTAAAACCAAAGAAAGCAAAATTGAAGTTTAAAATTGATTTCCGCTGGAAAATCACCGTTTCAGCACTAAGCACTAAGCGCTGTTTCCCTTCGGGAACATCACTGTAAAATCCGCGAATGCCGTATCGGTTCCTCAATGACAAGGTCTCCTGATCGAATCGCTGAAAACCATAAACGTACCGCAGTTTCAAAAACTGACGTGCTGTTTGCGCCCCCATTCGAAACTGCCGGCTAATATAGTTCCAGTTCAATTCTAATTGCCCCTGCTCTACTCGTTTCGCATTAAAAAAACTACCAATACCAGCCGACATAAACATATAGGATGGTTTGTACATAATCAGGTTACCGGTGGAAAAATAGAGGTGTGAATACCATCGGTCGTTGTTTTCATTCTGATCGAAACCAAGCACGAACTCATGCAAAAAGCCTTTTGGAATATCTTCGGTAATTCCATACCCAAGAATATGGTGGTCACGAATATAAAAACGTCTGGAAAGGCTTATGCTCCCGAGGTAAAAATTTGAATTTCCGAAATACTGTTTATTGTCATCCCCCGGTTCGGGCCTGTCATAAAACTGTAAGTTCCGGTAACGGGCTGCCACAATCAGGCGAAGAGCTCCTGAAGGATCATCGTTCAGCTTGAATGAATAACCAGACCAGGTATCAAACGATTTGTAATCGAGAGAATCCACATGGATAGCTGTATTTTCGTAAAAACGGTCTGACCGAAACAACCTGTAAAAGGTCATTCCACCACCCCATTTTGTATTTGAACGCAAAAATTGCTTTTCAGCATCGAAAAGAAGTCCTTCTCTTCTGTAGGTATCGGCATAGCCCAACGTTAAATTCACGAAATGCCCTCGAATGTTATTAATTGAATAGAAACCTTCAAAACCGATCGTAGGTTCCTCGTTGACGCTCGACACTGCCGCTGCCGATATTTGGTGACCAGCCCCCCAAATATTTTGATTATACATCTCCAACTGCCCCGAATCAATCGATCGAAAACGAGCCCTCATCCCAAAAGCGAATACATCTTTAGTTAGCACTGTAAGATCCACCATTGAACTATCCAGTTGATCCTGATCTACCATAAACCGAACGTCTTTGATGAAAGGCAGCAAACGGATGATACGCTCGTTGTCATACAATTTATCAACGTCTAGCTTGTCACCAACTTCAAGCAGGATATTTTTCTGTATAATTCGTTCACTGGTTCGGGTATGAACTTTATTAGCAAACTTTTCGACACCTACATTGGTCACTCGGGAAGTATCATCGAAGGTTGGTCCAAAAATATCAAGTTGTTTAATCTTAATTGATCGAATGCGTTTACCGCTTAACCCTGTCAAATCGCTGTTTTTCGCCTCCAATCGCTTGGCTGCATCTTTCTTTTCGTTGACAATACGATCGTATACAAAGCGGGTAAAGCCGTTCATATGCCCTTCGTTTTTGAGCGTATCAGTAACAATGTTCGTAGTGTCACTGGCCAATACAAGGGTATCTTTCGGCCAGCTCTCTGCGAAACTACTTACCCAAAGCACGAGAAAACCTACAACTAATATGAATGAAAATACTTTCATTGATGGCCACCACTACTTAAACTAAATACCTGTTTGATTTATTTCGGGAACCTCCCTAAAATTATCGTTAATGTATCTAAATTCGCCATCAGAAGAAGAATATTTCAATAAGAAATTTGTGATGCATTATTTTAACTTTGCACTCCATGCAAAGATTGAAAGAATTATATAGAGAAAATATAAACGGGATCATCGGAACACTGGTTTTCCATATTCTGCTTTTTGTATTTATCATTCTTGCCAACGTAAAAGTTAAAGAAGATATGCAGGAAGAGGAAATTGTAGTCGACTTCAGCCAAGTGGAAGAAACACCGGAGATAAAGGAAGAACAACTAAAGCAGGAAGAAGAAAATACGCCATCAACAACCCAAGATAATTCATACACACAGTCCCGAAGTAATCGTGCTGTTAATGATGCCGCCAAAAAAGACCCGTTTTTTGATGAAGCTTATCAACAGGAAATAGCGGATGCTCAGAAGCTTGTTGCCGATGTAAATAAGCAATTAAAAAAAGAAATACCGGATATGAAGCAGTTTGAAATGCCCGAACAAACAACAGAGGGCATAGATCCGGAAAAAATTTCGAACACAATTTATAGCGGTGAAAGCAACATCCATTATTCATTGGAAGACCGCTACCACCTTCGCCTTCCCATACCGGTATATTTAGCCAAAGGAGGTGGAAAAATTACTGTTAACATTTGGGTTTCGCGCTCCGGAAAGGTTGTGAAAGCCGAAGTACAGCCCTACTCCAATATTTCAGATCCGTTACTTCCCGAATATGCTTTGCAGGCTGCGTTACGTACTGTTTTCAATTCAAAGCAGGACGCTCCGAATCCCCAAAAAGGAACAATCACTTACACATTTATCGCTCAATGACCCCTTATTGTAAAAAAAACACTATTTTAACATGAATTAACAAATTTTTACAGCATTTTACTGTTTTAAGGCATATCTTTGTACTACGTTTTTTTTCATAAGTTTAGGTTTAGTTAGGTTAGTTAGTTTAGTGAGAAAAGGTAGGCCAGAGGGTCTACCTTTTATTTTTTGTCCTATTTCCTTCTTTGTTTAAAATCTGGCTGACAAGTGATAGGTGCCGGATCCAAGTTCAATAATAATCCGATCACCTTCAACTCCTTTAACCTTTAATTCGTTGACTTCCTCTAGTTTTTCACCGCTTTCGCGTACATCCTTTACCGAATTAGCAGGAACATAGACCAAAGCAGTAGTATTGGCTGGCACCACAGTTAAGTTCCACTCAAATTTTCCTTTTTTCTTACTCCAATTGCTGGTAATTATCCCGTAAGACGTTTGATATGATGCATCTACAAAATCAAGTCCTTCAATCATTTCCGGTTTCATTATTATTTGCTTATAGCCCACCTGTTCGTTGCTCGATTTAATCCCTGCCAGATTCTCGTAATACCAGCTCAGCAAGTCACCCAACATCATGACATGGTTATACGAATTCATTTTAGGAGCTGCCGTATTCCCATTCCAGAGTTCCCAGATTGTTGTCGCGCCA
>QKCF01000384.1 GCA_003246935.1 Sunxiuqinia sp.
ACCCGAAGTAGAATCGTTCAAAGCTTCTGCAGGGTGTTCTGCCACATTTTCGATGCGCCCGAACAAACTGATATTACCACCAAAGTTATGCAGCATACACCAAATCCACTCTTTCCCATAGAACGCCTCCGTGCGTTTCCAAACGGGTTCTATCTCGGCTGCTAAGTCCAAAATAATCATCCGGTCGTTGGGAACAGCGCCCAACAAGCCTTGAATTTGCGGGGCTTTCCAGAAATCGCGATGACTGTAAAACAACCAGCCCTGCATCACCCAAACCGCTTCGGGATCGGCCGATTTCATTCCTTCAAAAATCTTGGCACTCAATTCAGAGAGGTACTGCGGATCATCCGATGGCGGTTCATTTTCGTTAAAAGTATCGGCAGAATATAAATGATCGGTTCCGTAAATTTCCTGCTGAACTTCCAGGAACTTTTTACCGATTTCTGCAAACAGCGGATCATCGGCATCCAGAATATAGGTATCCTCAAAATCGTTTCCCCAGTTGGTTTGTTTCAATTTAGCATCGGGAAAGTATTTCTTGAATGACGCCGGAACGTGCCCGGTGAAAGCAGGCAAAACAGGCTTCATACCCAATTCCCGCTCACGTTGTACAATCTTCTTTTGCAGCTCTCGGTGACTGTCTTTCCAACTCTTTGGTAACGGGCCGCCCCATCCATCGAGATTGCCCATCCAAAACCAGCCAAAATAGGCCGGTCCGCTGAAAAACGGGTCCAGATCTTGGTCGGTGAAACCGTACGAACGGTAGACCTCATCCCAAATCGACTCTTCGCCGGTAATGGCCAGCGGCATGTTGATGCCGTGCAGCGCCATCCAGTCAATTTCCTTCTCCCAGCGATCCCAGTCCCACCAGCTCATGGTGTAGTTGAAAGTGCAATAATTCAGATAATAGCGATATTCGTAAGGGCTGTCTTTGCGCACTTTCTGCGGAATTCCCGGTAATACTTCGGGCAAATTCATATTCGTTCCGTTCCAGGTAATCTGACAATGGCAATATTCCGTGAGGTAATAATACAACGCAGAAGCAACTGACACACCATTATTTCCCCGAAGGACTACTTTATTTCCTTTCGGTTCCAACTCGAACCAATCGGCAGAATCGGAAGGAAGGATCTCCACTTCAAATTCACTAGCCCGATCCGAAATAATCCGTTGGATTAAGTCAACTTCGGGACTGAATACCACCTCCTCATGCTTTTGAGTTTGACACGCAAAAAACAGAAAGCCGACTAACCCAAATAAAAAAGTCATTCTTAAGCTTGCACTCATCTTTTTTGAGATTATAAAGTGTAAAAATTAAAAAGCCTCAACACCGCCAGGCTGTACTTTCAAAATATTGTGATTTGAATCAAAGTTCAGGCTATCAAGACACAATTGACGCAAAACATAGGCTGAGTCCTGCGGAAAAATGCGGTGATACAGAATGTAATCCTGTTTGCCCGCGCGGAACACCGAATGGTGACCAGGACCATAAGTTGTGCTGTCGGCTGAAGTTTCCAGAATTGGACTGTTAACGCCCGTTTCAAATGGACCTAATGGCGAATTGCCAACAGCATAGCCAACTTTGTAAGTCGCATCAATCGCTTTGCCCGACGAATACATCAGGTAATACTTACCGAACCGTTTAATCATGTATGGCGCTTCAAAATAGTCAGGCGGGGTAACATCGATCGGCTCCTCCTGAAAGGAAATCATATCGGGATTGAGCTTCGCTGCCATACAAATGCCATTAACCCAATGAAAACCAGATCCCCAGTAAAGATAGGCCTCTCCATCGTCGTCGATAAAACAATCTGCATCGATGTTGTGCACTTCCGGGAAATCAGTTGAAGCCACCAAAGGCGAATTATCTTCCTTTGCATTCTTCCAAGGGCCCAGCGGCGAATCGCTGACGCCTGCCCAGATTTCACTACCGACTGATACGTACATGTAATATTTGCCATTGGCAGCTTTCCGGACCGAAGGCGCCCACACCATCGAATCGTTAGAGCCGTCACTGGTACAAGCCGTTTTGCTTGGCCAGTTTAAATGATGCCGATCGAACTTCATGAAATCCTTCGTTGAAAAGACTGCCAATTCTTCACCTCCCCACGGATCGATCGTTGCATAGATGTAGAAAGTATCACTATCCTTAACAATGCAGGGATCGGCAAAATAACCTTCAATAATTGGATTAGTAATCAACTGTGCAGCTTTCTGATTTCCCTTCTTCGCCGGATTCGTGCAAGAAGCCAGACCGATTGCTACAAAAAGAAATAAAATATGTGCTCTTATATTTTTCATCACTACTATTTAATCGTGAATACATTACTTTTCATTAAAGTTCCTGATCAGATTTTGACGGAGGTGGAAGCACCGCTCCCCATTTCGAAGGCGCGGGCCCCATCTCCAAAATCAGTGTTCCTCCCAGAGTTATATCTTGGTGCTCAATCCAGGCTTTCGAGTAATCTTCACCATTCAACCTGGCAGATTGGACGTATTTGTTTTTTGTCGAGAAATTCTTCGCCAGAATAACAAAATCGTTCCCGTTTTCCTGGTGAATCACTGTTTTTTCAAAGTAAGGCGCATTAATCAGGTAATACGACTGACCTGCATTGGGATAGAGCCCTATGAGGTGAAAAGCCAACCAGGACGACATCGCACCGGAATCATCATTCCCGGGAATTCCGCTTCGACTGCTATTAAAGTTTTCATCGATGATGCGGTGAATCCGCTCATTGCTCAAATCCGGGCGACCAATCCAGTGATACAAGTTCGGACTTAGGAAGGATGGCTCATTCGCTACATTGTAAAGTCCTTTATCAAAGAAGGTATCCAAACGTTTTCTGAAAGCTTCCTGCCCACCTGATTTTTCAACCAGCTTAGCCACATCGTGCGGTACCGACAACGAATATTCCCACGAGCTTGCCTCGTAGAAGAACCCGCACCACCAGCAAACACAAATCGGCCAATCCTGGGCTACCGGAGTATAAGGAATGTAAGTGATTCGTCCGTTGCTGGCGTCGCACTGAATACTATCAACCCAATTACCGCGCGCATCTTTAGGCATGATAAATCCACGCGAACCATAATCTTCAATGTCGCGCCACAAGTTTTGCCAGTTGTCCGACTGCTTGATAAAACTCCAGTATTCGCCTTTCCGCTTGATTCCTTTTGCAACCGTCGCCAGGCAATAGTCGTCGTAAGCATATTCCAGCGTACGGTTTCCTGCCCGAACAAAATCGGTCGACACATACCCCAATCGATTGTAATCAGTCAATCCACCGCGCCCTTCCTTTTCCTCGTTACCACCCGGAGGAACCGTAGCATCTTTCAACATCGCGTCTAATGCCAACTTATAGTTGATGCCTTGAAGACCTTTGACAAAAGCATCAGCAATGACAACTTCACCGTTCGATCCGCCTTGCGTGCGTCCGTTGCAATTGCCGCTTCTGGCTTCAGGTAAGTAGCCGTCGCGCTTGTAGATTTGCAACATCGCGTTCACAATATCAACTTGTCGCGAAGGTGTCAAAAGCGTGATCAATGGACTTGACGAACGATAGGTATCCCAAATCGCATAAAAGTCGTCGTAATAAGGCGTATTGTTTTCCCACTTTGGATTTTCACCGGTTCTATCAACAGGCATCAACATCGTATGGTACAAACCTGTATAGAACATGGTCTTTAATTCAGTAGAAGCATCTACATCAACCTCAACCCTTTGGAAGATATTCTCCCATTTCTCCTGAGTTTCAGCCAGGGTTGGTTGAAAGTCCCAGTGAGGAATTTCTGTATTTATATTTTCGCGTGCCTTCAGGCTGCTGATGAAGGAAATGCCAATTTTTAATTGAAGATCATCATTGGTATCGTCGAAAGAAAGTAGCGCTCCTGTTTTTTCGCCCGAGTCAATCTGAACTTTTTGTCCCGGAAACAGCTCTCCATTTTTCCAGGTCGTGAATTCAGTAAAAGGCTGATCAAAAACAGCCGAAAAATAAACGGTGTAGGCTGATCCGTTATTCCAGCCGCCACGAATCCGTATATAGCCTCGAACTTCAGTCTCGGAAACAATTTCAATTTCCGAGCCCACAAATTGTTGCGCCTCCCGTGCATCCGGGTTGGGAATACTTGGTTCACCTAAAAACTTTCCCAAGTCGATTTTAACGGCCTTTGCATTCTCGGGTTGAAATGAAAAATGATAGAAAGCCGCCCGATCAGAAGTTGTGATTTCGGTTTGAATGCCCCACTTCTGAAGCACAACACTGTAGTAGCCCAATTCAACCTGTTCGTCACTTTTCACCGATTCCTGCTCGATTGACTCCAAATCACCTGAAAAAGGCATAACCGATACGTTTCCATATTTGGGACCACCACCGGTGCCGCTTACATGTACTTGACTAAAACCATAGATTGGTTTCGCCGGATCAGCCGAATAACCACTGTTCGAAGCCACATCATTGTCCGGTCCGGGTTTAACCATTCCATACGGGCATGAAGGCCCGATAAAAACATTGCCCAATCCTTCGGAACCAATCAAAGGATCAACAAACCTGTGAAGCTGCGCATGAGCCACACTAACCATACACACCACACAAATTAAAATTCCTAATCGTTGAAGCAGATTTTTCATTTTTGGCCTTTTAATCGTTCGACAAAGAATAAGGGCGTGCATCCGGCGCGGTACCCCATGATTTATTGGGTTGATCTGCCATTTCGAAATCGATTGTTCCTCCTTTGATCAAATCAAAATGACTCAGGAAGTTTTGGCTGATTTCTTCACCGTTCAATTTAATTCCTTGAATGAATTGTTTATCAGAAGAAGCCCCCGGAGCATTAATCACCAGTTGTATCTCAGAATCAAGCTGAATCGTGATTTTATCGAAATGCGGTCCGGAGATCACATATTCGGGAACCGACGGACAAACCGGATAAAACCCGAGCGCAGCAAACACATACCAAGCCGACATTTGGCCGGCATCGTCATTACCGCTCAAACCACCGGCATCAGCACCATATTCCGTTTTCATAATTTCCGAAACCAGTTGCTGTGTTTTCCACGGCTGACCCGAATAATTGTACAAAAAAGGAATCTGGTGGCCAGGCTCGTTGCCGTGCCAGTATTGGCCTGAAGCATGAAAATTATCCAAATTTTTATTGAAGCCTTCTTCGCCGCCCATCAAAGTCATCAAACCTTCAACATCCTGCGGAACATACCAAGTGTACTGGTAAGGCGTTCCTTCCGTGACGTAAGGTTCACGAACGTATTTATTGAATTCGGTTGTAAAGCTGCCATCAATATATTTTCCTCGCACACATGAATCGGCAACGCTATATACATTTTTATAGTTGAACGCGCGTTCCCTCAATATTTCTGTTCTCTCGTTATCACCTCGCTTCTTAGCAATGCGACTTAAGGCAAAATCATCAAAGGCATATTCTAAGGTTCGCGAAACTTGCTCCTTTTTATGAAAAGATTCCTGCACGCTGTCCTCCAAGGGAATGTACCCGTATTTCAGATACGATTCCAATGCCCGACGACCTTTTCCCTCTTTGTATTCTGCAAAATTTTCAGGAGACTGAAAGGCATTTTTCAATAGTAACTCGTATTGCGCTTCATCTAAATCAATAATACCTTTAGAATATGCATCAGCAATTACAGCAATCACGTGATCACCGACCATCGCTGATGTATAGCTGTTCCAACACGGGAAAATTGGCAACCATCCGCCTTGCTCTGCTTTATCCAGCAAGCTGTACATCATATCTGCATTCTTCTCCGGCACCAACAGGTTGAACAACGGATGAGAAGCTCTGTAAGTATCCCACATGGAAAAATCGACGAAGTAATCACGATCTCCGGAGTTTTCCGGTTCTTTTCCTCCCGCGAAACTCGGGTAACTGCCATCCACATCATTAAATGTCCGTGGCTGCAGAAAGCTGTGATAAAGTGCGGTATAAAATTTCACTTTGCCTTCTTTATTCGTCCCCTCAACCTGAACTTTTCCGAGCAGCTGTTCCCATGTCTTTTTCAATTCTTCTTTAGCTTGATCAAAATCCAGATCTGCTGTTTCAGCATCAAGATTTTTGCGTGCTTCCTCAATACTCGTAAATGAAGTTCCTATTTCAACATAGACCGGTTCGTTTTCTCTCAACGAGAAAGTTGCCCATCCACCGATCCCGCTTTGATCATCTAATTCAGCAGCTAAAATATCGATTGTACTATCCTGAAAAACGCCATAACTTTCAAAATCGTGGCTGAAGCGGGCAACAAAATAGCCGCTGAAACCGGCTGGTTCTCCCCAGCCTTGATAAATCCGGTGAACCGGGTTGTAACCGACGATCTCATTCTTCTCGGGTAGAATTTGAATGAATCCCTGGGCCTCATCGCTATTCGGGTTAATTACGATATGCGACTCACCGCCATTCTCGAAAGTGAATTTGAAAAGGCCGCAGCGTTTAGTTGCAGTCATCTCTGCTTGAATCGCATAATCATCTAAATGAACGCTATAGCAGTACGGTGTTGAGATTTCTTTATCGTGAGAGAATGATGAACCACGTTCCTCCGGAAGCCATTCCAGGCTACCGGCAACAGGCATAATCGTCATACTTCCATAATCCTGCACACACGAACCACTAAGCCAATGACTTCCCCGAAATCCCTGGATAATTGAGTCCGTGTAATAATAAGGCGCGACGCACTTGGTTTCTGTATCTTTGGTTTGTGCTGTCCAGTTGGTCATACCGAAAGGGACTGTTACAAACGGCACAACTTGCGAATTATTTTCGCTTCCTTCACCATGCTTCAACGCACTGATTGTTGTCGCAGGAGCTGTTCCAATCATTGGATTCACGTAATCAACAACACTGCTTTGCTGAATAACCGTCTTGCTACATGAAACACACAAACACAAAGTCAATAATTGCAGTAATCTCATCCTAATATTTTTTTAGACCAAGGTCCAATTTATTTCAAAGTTATCATATGCGAGAATGGTGTCGTTCCTGTCAAAAACAAATGCACCCCTTCCCCTTTTATCGACCCAAAGTGGGTTGAATACAATTCGCCGTCAATTCGCCCAATATTTTGGTGTTCCATAATTCCTGGCCCTATCCGGATTGAATCATTTCCAAAGCAATAAGTTGCATAGCTATCTTTTAAATAGAAATCTCCTTCCGGGTCTGACTCCAGAACGTTTGACAACTGCCCTCCTGATTTGAAACAAAGCTCCAATGTCACTTCAACTCCTTCCGGAGCATCTACCTGAAGAGCCAATTCAATTTCTCCATCATTCTCTGTTATTGTAATGTCCGTTTTCATTTTCTGAATATTACTCACAGGCCGCTCTTCAAAATCCATTTTGCTCCAAAACCGACCATCCTTCGATTCGCTCAGCTCATAATCTCCCCTCGGATTTTGTTTATCCTTGGGAAGCGGTTGGTAGTAATAGGCTTCTTTTTGCTCGTGAAGCTTGATGCTGTTTTGATCTTTCTGTAAGCCTTGACTTCGAACATAACCTGTGTTAAAAAACGAAGTTGACAAACGGGCATACTCCAAAATTGCTTCTCCTTTGCGGAAGGAGAAAAATGTTGGATTAGTCGAGCGACCTGAAGCAATTTGCAAAGGGAAATCATTTCCTCCAAATATGGTCACAGTCATCCGGTCACGCTTCATGCGAATCATATTCGTAGCAGCCAGATCAATATCGTATTTAGTCGGAAGTTCCGCCCCTTGCGGCATCTTCTTCTGCAACATTGAAAGATCGAGGTAATGAATCAATGAACCAGACATCACATACTCATCAAATTCGTCCATATCTTCTATTTTTAGAGCTACAGCCGCAAAAAACGAATCATCGAATTGGTTAGCCATAAACCGGTAACACCAATAGTATTCAGCGACAGAGATTGTCATGTTCTGGTCCTGTCTCCTGGAATCCAATGAAACCAGATCACCATTATCCTCCATCAGGTAAAAAGTGGTCTGCAAATTTTTTCGTACCGGGTCCAATAAATCCGATCGGTCAATACTTGTAGCGATTGTGATTAACGCATGGTCAACAACCTTCGAATAAATACGGCTTCGTTCCGGGAACTGACCATCTTCATCAACATAAATTCCTTCGGACAACCAATCTTCAATACGCTCCTTGTATCGTTGATCGCCGTAAATTTGATAGAGCTGAGCCAATGCAGCTGAAATCACCCAACGATGATTCGGAGTATGTATACCCCCCGTTAGCAATGCCTCCCCTGCTCGTAATAAGAAATCATCCAATCGTTCTCTCAGGTGTAATGATTCTTCCGAGTTTCTGGTTGCCAGTACTTTTGCTGCCGGCCCCAGGTTGTCCAGCAAAAAAGCGGTGTCCGGTGGTGATTGTTTATTCCCTCCGGCATCAACGGTTCCATCCGATCGTTGAGCCTTAAGCAGACAATCCAAAATCTCATCGAGTCGCTGCCAAACGACTTCTGAGTCATAATATGCAGAACTGACAGTACAATATGAAGCAGTCAGTATTTCAAAGCGGACACTTAAGCTCCTCGGATTAGCTTTTAGAAGATCTTTAGTCAGCAACTTAGTTACCGTTTGGTCATTTGCATGAATCAAACGCTCATAAATATCTTTGTCTATATCAGTCTTTAGGTCGACGATATTATCACCTCCAAACTCATTTTGAGTTACCAAACTTCTCTTCTCTACCACACATAAGGCAGATGCAGCAGCAAAGCTCGAGATAAGAAGGAGAATAGATAAAAAGGCCCCAATGCGATTCCGGTTAATCAAATTAAAATTCATTAAGTTTTAGTTGGTCGGTTTAGTTATCGAAAAAGGAACTGGAAAGAAATTCAACAAAAAGTCGAAAAAAATAGGCAGGCAATTACTTACCTGCCTATTTCGAGAGATATCTTTTATTAGATAAAATTCAAATTAATATCTGACTAATTGTAGTCCGGATTCTGTGTAATACTACCGCCACTGTTATCGATTTCTGTTTGCGGAATCGGTCTAAGTAAATGCATCGGTTTAAGTGCATTATTTAGCGCAGCGTGCGGATTGTGAGCCAAAGTCCGTTCAATCAACGTTCCGGTTCTTTTCAGATCCATCCAGCGGTTCGCTTCTCCGGTTAGCTCGCGAGCTCTTTCATCCAAGATCAAATCAAGCGTAACATCACCAGCAGCAACAGCAGTAGTCAATCCTGCTCTTGAGCGTAATTCAGTCAATAGTTGAGCAGCTTTTGTGCTGTTGGAAGATTCCAAATAAGCTTCTGCAGCAATCAGGTAAGCCTCTCCACTTCTCATCATCACCATATCACGCTCGCCTTGAGACTCTTGGTCCGGCTGAGTAAATGTAACACCCGGATCATCAAACTTCTTAAACATCGGGTAATGTACGGTTGTTACGCCATCACTTGTTAAGTACTCGTCCGGATTAATAACTTTATATGGAACTGCTGCCTTTTCGGCAGCCGTCCATGCAACTTTAGGGAAGTACATTGCAGTATCTCCAACAGTCATGTACATGGTTTCGCCACCAACTGTAGCTTGATAATCTTCGGTTGCATAAAGAACTCTGGCAAATGTTGCTTCAGCACGTTCGTCATCATCGCTAAACAATGAATAATAGAATGGTGTCGGCATTGGTCCAAGACCTTTAACGGTTCTTGACAGACCCGGATAGTCGAAGAAGCGGAACTTATACATCATATGTTTTGAGTTACCCCAACCTCTACTTACTGAATTTGAGCCAAACAGATAAGCAAACACGACTTCAGAATTACGCTGGTTATTAATACTAACCAAATCTTCAAAAGAACTAACCAAATCGTGGTTTGAGATAACTGTTTCAGCCAAAGAAGCAGCTTGAGAGAAGTCAGTGCTGGCTGCAAATGACTTATAGCCTCTGGTTAGCAATACTCTTGACAACAACTGTCTTGCAGCATCCTTTGATACACGCCCGTAGGCATCAGGACTTGCAGGTACAGCATCCAAAGCATCTTCCAAATCCGCTACAATTTGGGTATAAACATCCTCTTCTGTTGCTCTTACATAATTCGTTTCGGCTGTTTTAACCTGATTTAAAACCAATGGTACACCACCAAAATTCTCTACCAAATTGAAGTATGCCATCGCTCTGAAGAATTTAGCTTCTCCAAGACCAATTGTTTTAGTAGAGGCTTCCACTCCCTCAATAACATCTGCATTATCAATCGCAACGTTCGCCGCAGCTATAATACTGTATTGATTGGTCCAGTATACACTGACATTCCAGTTCTGAGAGTTAAAATTGACATAGTCGTTCAAATCACTGGTTCCAGAAACTGCGGTACCACGGGTAACAATATCAGTTCCCAGATCTTCCAGCGAGTAATACATATCAGAAGTGTAGTGGGTTGTAGTCTCTCTGGACACCTCGTAAACGTAAGCAACCAATTGATCAAAAGTCACAGGATCACTTTGTGCAGTCTCAATCGTTAACGAAGTATAGTTTTCTTCCTCAAGGTAACTTTCACAACCGGTAGCTAACACACCCGCTGCTAATAGTATTCCTAATATTTTAGAATTATATTTCATTTTGAATTTCATTTATTGGTAGTTAAAAGTTTAAACTAACACCTGCCATATATGTACGCGCCATAAATGCAGCTCCCCAGGTATTTCGACCTGCACTTTCCGGATCCCATCCGTCATACGAAGTGAAAATGAAAGGATTCTGTACTGTTGTATATACTCTCATACTGCCGATATGCATTCTGTTTAAGATACTTGAAGGCAATTTGTATCCAACTGTAATGTATCCAACTTTCGTGTATGAGATATCTTTGTATTTAACAGCATTTTGATAAGAACCACCATTTCCCGGCTGGTACCAACTGTTTATTTGATTTGTTGGAGTCCAGTAATCAACATCATAGCAGTTAAACATGCGCGATGGATCGCCATCCCAAGGAAAAGATGCGGAACTATGGAAATTACTCAACATTTTATTTCCGTAACTCATAACCAGAGAGAATGAGAAATCAAAGTCCTTGTATTCCATATTACTAGAAATACCACCAGTCCATTTTGGAGTAACCTGACCAATTACTTTCCGGTCCTTTTCAGGAGTGATCGCGCCATCATTGTTTAAGTCTTTAACGCGTACCTGACCTGGAGTTTGTCCGTATTTGGCAGCCTCTGCTGCTTCATCCAGTTGCCAAATACCATCAAATTCGTAATCGTAAATAGAACCAATTGATTCGCCAACTTTATGGATCAAATTTGTACCGGATACGTTGAAAATGATTTCGTCCAGATCACCAT
Organism: Sunxiuqinia sp.; assembly: GCA_003246935.1. Classification (GTDB taxonomy): domain Bacteria; phylum Bacteroidota; class Bacteroidia; order Bacteroidales; family Prolixibacteraceae; genus Mangrovibacterium. Next base: position 11,293 of record QKCF01000384.1, read on the forward strand.
ACAGTTTATCAATCTTGTTTTTGTTGGTTGCAAAATTGAAATTGGTTGTCCATTTGAAATCCGGTTTATCGATATTCACGGTATTTACGCCGATCTCTAACCCTTTATTAGTCGATTCACCTACGTTATCATAGGTACCAGTATAACCGGTTACAGCAGGCAGCGGAGTATAGAAAATGATACCAGTTGTTTTTCTATTGTACACATCGATAGAACCAAATACCCGGTTATTTAAAAATCCATAGTCAAATCCAAGGTTTACCTCAGTTGTTCTTTCCCAAGTCAAATCTTTATTGGCCAAACCAGTAATGTAGGCAGACGATACAGAAGCATCTCCCAGGTTCGTTGCGCTACTACCCAACAACGACTGAGAAAGCAGTGGTCCCAATCCACCACCTTGGCCATTATTACCTGTTTGTCCGTAACTCAATCTCAACTTCGCATTCGAAAATGTCGTTTGATTTTTCATGAAGTCTTCTTCCATCATTTTCCAGGCAAAAGCTACAGATGGGAAGAAAGCCCATTTATTCTCTGCTGAAAGTATTGAAGCACCATCATAACGACCTGTAGCAGTTAACAGATATCGATCCATCAGGCTGTAGCTCACACGACCAGTATATGATTCCAGCGTTTGCTTTGAATAGTCACTCGAAAGTTGATTAATACTTAAGCCAGCACCTAAATTGTGGAACAGGTAGTCATCTGTTGAGAAATTTCGAACCTGTGCGTAATATCCTTCAGATTGCTCTGAAAATCTTGAGAATACGGCAGTAAAATCTAAATTATGAACGCCTGTTGTGTATTTGTAGTTAAAGATGTTATCCCATGAATAAGAGAAATAGTTAAAGTTATTTACCTGGGCTCTTCTGTTCGATACGTTACCACTTACCGCTTTTGAGTAAAGTCCACGATATTCGCCATAGCGTGTATACTTAATATTAGGAGAAAATTTAGACGTAACCGTCATTCCTTTTACCGGAGTCAATTTGATGGCAATATCTCCCAACCATTGTAAATACTTCGTTTCCTTCGTAATGTTATCAGCTTCAAACAAGGGGTTTGTAATCTGAGTTTCTTTCGCCAGCGCGTAGTAGCGTAAAGATCCGTCATCATTGTAAGGGCGACCAATTGGTTTCAAACGGTATGCACTACGGAATCCCTCCCAGCTACCGGTGTTTTGAATACCGATTGTTGTATAGTTACTTACACTAACGTTGAACCAATCCGCCAAGTCAGAAGATAAACTACCGCGGATATTATAGCGTTTAAAATCCTCGCCCTCCAATGTTCCTTCATCTTTTGTATAACCTAAACCTGCAGAGTAAAGTGTTTTGCTGGTTCCTCCATTTAAATTAACGGTATGGTTTGTTTGGAAACCATTAACCAGGATCAGATCAACCCAATCGGTATTTACACCGTTTGCGATATTTTCCAACTCTTCAGCATCGAAAACATCTGACATGACAACATCGTTGATTGTATAGTCAAGGTTTCCTGCAGCATACTGGTTTCCAACAACGGCATCTTTAACAATTTGAACATAGCCATCAGCATCCATCATCGGAGGCAAATGATAAGCCTGCTTCGTTCCTACATATCCATTATAGGTTACCTTTAATGCTCCTTCTTTACCTTTCTTTGTTTCAATTAAAACAACACCGCTACTACCACGAGAACCATAGATCGCTGTAGCTGAAGCATCTTTCAAAACATCCATGCGTTCAATATCCGCAGGGTTCAGGAATGAGATATCATCAACGAAAATACCGTCAACAATGAAGAGTGGGTTTTGACCCGGACTGTATCCTCCCTGATCTGCTGTTTGGTTTGAGTTAATTGTACTCGCACCACGAATACGAATATTAAACCCGCCTGCACCTGGTTTGTTATCAGTACGCTGAATGAAAACCCCTGCTGTTTGTCCTTCAAGAGCAGAAATCGCATCAACTTTGTTCGCTTTCTCCAATTTCGCATGGTCTACAGAAGAAACAGATCCGGTTAAGTCCGACTTTTTAACAGAACCGTAACCAATAGCCACTACTTCATCCAGGCCAATTGTGCTCGATTTTAAAGTGACGTTTAATTGTCCCTGTCCGGTATAAGCTACTTCAACAGGTTCCATTCCCACAAATGATACGATCAGGACTGGATTTTCCCCGCTAACGCTAATCGTAAAGTTACCGTCGAAGTCAGTAACAGTTCCCTTACTGGTTCCCTTTAAAATTACTGTAGCTCCCGGAACCGGGTTACCGCTGTCATCCAAAACAACACCTTTAACTTCTGTTGGTTGTTGGAAAAGATAATTTTTAGATTCTCCATTTTCCGTATCCGGGCTCAAAATAATTTGACGATCTTTTATGTCGTACTTGACATTTGTTCCGCGAAAAACTTCATTTAATACTTCGGTGATATTACTTTCAGAAAGGTTAACATCAACTCGTCTTTCAACATCGATAAACTTATTGCTGTACAAGAAAAAATAGTCACTGCTTTTCTCAATTTGCATCAACACATCTTTCACCGTAGTATTCCGCATATTGACTGAAATACGGGCGGTTTGAGAGTAAGAATCAATTGCTACAACCTGACCAACCAGGAGTAACAAAAATAGGATAGTTAGTTTCATACATCGCATAAATTTGATGACCATGGGATAATCTAATCCCGGGCCAAACCGTTTACGAATTTTTTCCATAGTTTTGTAATGGTTTGAATTAAACAATTTTTTATTCCGAAGTTGTAATTTTTCAATCTCAAGGGAGGATGTGCCAGCATCTTCCCTTTGTTGATTTTAGATCATTCTATTTCAATACATAATCCTGTTTTGATATTTGATATTTTGTTTTTACTACTGTTCCGTTCGAATGAATTTCTTCTCTTTTCAGCTTTAATCCCGAAGCCTGCGTAATGTATTCCAGCACCTGTTCAATGGTCTCTTGCTGCACAGTCATCGTAAAAGTGTAATCCTTTAACTCATCTTTCGGATCGAAGATCTTGATATCGGCATCGAACCAGCGATTCAGGCGCGTCACAATTTCATCAAGCGGATCATCTCTGAAAATCAGCTTCCCGTCTTTCCACGAAGTTATCTTTTCAGTATCGACCGTTCTCTTGTGTAGAACTCCGTCCTCTTTATTAAGCAGGATTTCCTGTTGTGGCTTCAGTGCAATTTGCTCTCTGGCTCCCTTCGGCGTGAAACTCACTTTCCCTTCTTCCAATACCACCGAATAGGATTCATCGCTTTCATAATTCGAAACATTGAAACGGGTTCCTGTCACCGTTACTGTTCCT
>QKCF01000071.1 GCA_003246935.1 Sunxiuqinia sp.
CCGAATTTTGTGTATCAATGATTGTGGTGGTTTATCGGAAAAGACAATCAATTTAACGGTTAATGAGACGAATGATGGTTCGGCTTATGAATGGCCGTCCTACAGCCCATCAATTTATTACGACTTTCGGGATGAATACCCGAATCTGGAAATGCCTACCCAGGATCTGGACGATTGTGAAAACATCGCAGGACGTCAGTCATTGGACTGGTGGACTTTTGTGTGGGGCCCAAATGCCCGTAGTGAAATCACCGAAGCTGCAATCACGCCAATGCTGGAGCGCTTCAACGAGGATTTTTCATATTTCAGTGATGTAATGGGTTGGCCACGTGATCACCGGGCAAAGAACGGATATCGAAGTGCAATCTACCTTTTTGGCTCGGGCTTGTGTACCGATGCCGCTGATACAACCGCGTTAGGTGGCTGGATGGGGAATATTACCTACCAGGGTGAAAACTGGCCTATGGTGTTGGCTTCTTATTATCCGGTCTATTCCTTCGACCCCAATTGCCCTTATGGCGATCGTGAAGGACAAATGGGAGCTATGATTCACGAGGGTATTCACGCTTTGTTAGCGGATCTGCCGGGGGCGAAGAATTCGGCCTGGTTCCAGGAAGGTGGTAATACCTGGCTGCAACAGGAAATGGAATCGCAGAAATCAGGTGATTATTCATCGATGGGCTTTCTGAATGCCGGTGCGTTGATTGCTCCGTTTATGCCCATTGAATGTTATAGCGGTTGGTTGCAGGATGACAGCTTTGGTGGTCCTTCAGCGGAAGGGGTAAATATGTTTAACGGAACTCAGCAGGTTTGTACCTGGCGAAACTTGCTGGGAGGTAACCAATATGGAAACTTGTTCCCGGTTATCTTCAGCCAAATATTTGGCGATCATAGTGTCGCTTGGATCTGGCGTTATTGCGAGAATCGGGTTTTGGAAGGCATCGCCGATACCTTGGGTGATTACCAGATGAGACGGGTGATTATGGAATACCGGGCCAAACAAGCCTTACTCGATATTGGTAAATGGTCGGGAGCCTGTCGTAGTTTGATGGATGGTACTTTTGGCGCCGCCATTCAGGCTGAATGGCAACCATCCTGGTTAAACCCGGAAGTATGGAACGCGACCCCTTATGCTAAAACTTCAGATGATGGAACCGGTTTGTTAAAACCGGAATATCGGACAACACCGGGTTGGTCGGGCGCGAACCAGATTCCGTTGATTGTAGATGGAAGCTCAGTAACGGTCGACTTTCAACCAATTGGCGCAAATATGAGTTGCCAGTTGTGTTATCGAGCTACCGACGGATCTGTTGTCTACGGGACACCGGTCTTTGGTGGGGAATGTACTTTGAATCTGGATAAACAGCCTGCCAATAACGTGGTATTTGCCGTGATCTGTAACACGGATTATATCTATGAAGGCGAGCAAACGCGGAAGGCACATTTCGATTACCGACTGAAGATTGTAGATGGCGTTAAGGAAAGAGGCCATTGGAATGTACGTTGGTATCAATGGGATAAAGAGTTAACGAACCTCGCGCTTCCTGTGGCAACAGCTGTTAATTCGTTTGGTAAAAAAGAAAGTCTGCTGCGTGTGTATCCGAACCCGGTTCACCAAGGTGACGATATCCGGATTAGTTTGGATGCAGATGATCGCGAAATAACTGATGTTCGCATTTATAGCCTGAGTGGACAATTAGTATTAAATAAAAGGACAACGGAATCAGAATTTGTAGTTAATAGTGAGCAGTTAGGTGAAGGTGTTTATCTGGTTGTGCTGCAGCAAGCTGATTACGTTGAAACCAACAAAGTGATTGTCACGCGATAGCTTTTATGGCTGATCGTGCAATGTAACTTCTTTGTTATTTAATGCGCGGCTGCTGCTGTTTGGAGAGTTTAATGATGGTGTGAGTCGGCGAGCTTATTATTTTCGCTGCAACCTATACCATCATTAAATTCTATTATTCATGAGCAAAAGATTATTCCTTTTGTGGGCTCTTGCTGTGTGCTTTTTTCAGCAGGTCCGAAGCCAGGAGGCTGGTGCTTCCATTTCAGTTTTTAGCAAATACAACTACTACACGTCCGAAGATTCGGCAATAGTTGTTTTCGATATTCCCGACTTGCCATCCGAAGGTTTTGATGTTCGTATTTCATCAGGCGAACAAGTTTACATTGAAAAGGAGTTGATCCTAAGGCCAAGGACAAGGTTGAAAGTTCCTTTGTCCGGATTTCCTACAGGCGAAAGCCGCTTGAAAGTTGACCTGACTACGAACGGGCAAACAGCGCAAACTGATACTGTAGTAATCAAACGACTGGAGCCGAAAAGCAACGAGGTGAAGATTGACTGCGAAACGGGAGGTTTGATTGCCGATGGCCTTCCATTCCTGCCTTATGGGTTCTATTCGGGGAGGGTAGCCGATTTACCCGATCAGGAAGTGGTGAATGGCTTCAATCTGATTGGCCCGTACCAGAGAAACCTGCCGGATACCTATGCTGAGCGCAAAGCTTATATGGATCGTTGTGTCCAGTTGGGCATGAAGGTGCAATATGGCGTGAACTCGCTGATTGGCGCCGGGCATAACGGATCGAAAGGCTTGGATAAAACAGAAGAAGAGAAGTTCGAGATTCTGAAGAATGAAGTGCTTGCTTTTCGCGATCATCCGGCGTTGTTGTCGTGGTACATCAATGACGAGCCAGATGGCCAGGGGCGTCCTTCTGAGTTGATGGAGAAAGCCTACCAGTTCATCCGCGAACTGGATCCCTATCATCCGGTGTCTATTGTCTTCATGATGCCATCGAAAGTGGGGCAGTTCCGTCACTCCATGGATATTGCCATGACTGATCCTTACCCGGTTCCGCGCTCAGTAACCGGTGTGTCGGACTATGTGGATGAAATCGGTCGTCAGTTTCGCTTTGAGAAATCTGTATGGCTCGTTCCGCAAGCTTTTGGCGGTTCCGAAATGTGGCCGCGCGAGCCGTCGGCCAAGGAGCTTCGGGTGATGACTTACCTCGGCTTGTTGCATGGTGCGCGGGGAATTCAATACTTCATGCGCACTGTTGAAAAGACGACGCCACAATCCGTTTCCATGTGGAATGTTTGCCGCGATATGGCGGCTGAAGTTTTGGAAATGACTCCGTTCTTATTGTCGGATTCAATTCCTGTTGCGGTGGAAACAAATCATCCCGAAGTGGAAGCGAAGTGTTTCACCTACAAGAATGAAAAGTTAGTGGTAGCCGTGAATCACTCCAATGAGCCTCTACTGGTGAACTTCAAATTGAATACGTCGGCCTATCCCAAAGCTGATTTATGGTTTGAGAATCGTTCGGTATCTGTGAAAGATGGTTCGCTGACTGATTTTATTGATGCGATGAGCACACGCGTTTATCGTTTGGATGCGGAGGATAAGGCTTCTGAGGTGAAGGGTGCCGGCAACCTGATGTATAACCCGGGATTTGAGCAGGTGGTTAGTCCGGGCTTGGCGACAGGGCAAAGCTTGGGAGAGTCTCCTTTCGGAACAACCGATCCGGCAGCAACTGTTTTTGTGGATAGCCGGACGCAGGAAGAAGGGATTTTCAGTTTGCGCTTAACCACGCCGCAAGATAGTACAGGGAAACGGGTTCGCTTTTTACCGATCATTTTGCAAAAAGGAAATACCTACCAGGTTTCAATTTGGGCGAAGCAGAAAGCCGGAAAAGCTACAACTTTCCAACTGACTATTCCGGCTTGTAAACAAGCGCATCAGTTTGAATTGACACCGGAATGGGCGCAATATTCGTTCTTGTTTAAATCGGACACAACCAGTACCAATGCCATATTAAACCTGGATTTGATCGGGCAGGGGGTAGCCTGGTTCGATGAGGTAAATGTGAGCCAGGAACCGAACCTGAGTTATAGCATTCAGCCGGATAACAGTGCTTTGGTTGCT
>QKCF01000145.1 GCA_003246935.1 Sunxiuqinia sp.
TACTGGCTGTTCAAGGCAGCATCAACACCCAGCTAACGACTTTTTTGCGCCATCCGCTACAAGGAGCATTAGTCAATTTTATGGTCGGGTTTATCTGTTTGATTGGCCTCAATTTCATTTTCCGCACACAAATACCTGACTGGGGACATGTACGAACAGCTCCCTGGTACCTGTTTGCAGGAGGAATGCTGGGCGCAATTTTCGTTTCGTCAGTCATCTTTTTCATTCCCAAAATTGGAGTGACTACAGTACTTGCCGCATCAATTGCCGGCCAGCTCATTTCGGCATCTGTAATCGACCACTTTGGCCTGTTTGGCCTCGCTGTGCATCCCATAAATACCGGAAGGATTTTGGGTATTCTGCTGCTGTTGGGAGGTATTTTTCTTATTCAAAAATATTGAACGAAGATTGTACTGATAACAAATCTTGACAATTATTGAGGAAAATTGGCTTGTTCCTGCATTGAGCATTTATTAACTTAAGAACTCAAATAACAGCCATGAAAAAATTAATAACACTCGTATTAGCGGCCACTCTCTGCATGGCAATTAGTAGCGCAAATGCTCAAAGTCAGGATAAAAAAGCCAGGAAACAGGCAAAGCAAGAAGAGCAAGCAAGAATTCAACAAGAGCGAATAGCACTGACTACAATGGCCATCGATTCTTCATCATTTGTACTTGAAGCGGACCGACTGCAAAACAAATGGGGTAATACAATCAACGTTCCTTCGAATTTGAACTTCATCGCCCTACATGGCGAATCATGCTTTGTGCAGGTTGGCTCCAACACGCACTTCGGACCAAACGGAGTTGGAGGCGTATCGATTGATACAAGAGTAACTAAGATGAATGTTAAAAGGAACAAGAAAAGTGACTCTTATACTATTGATTTAATATGCATGTCGAGCCAGGGAACCTTCGACATCACAATTAGCAGTAGTAACGACGGACAAATTGCATCAGCAAGCATCACCAGTAATTGGGGCGGTAAGCTAACTTACCGGGGCAAACTCGTGCCAACTGATGAATCGACCGTTTATAAAGGCACGCCTCGCTATTAAGAATGCCAACTCCCGGAAACCAACAAATTGATTCAAAATAAGAAAGCTGACTTTTCAGCCGGCTTTCACGATTCGTCTCTCTCCTGTTTATTTCAATTTGAAAGCTCCTTTTAGTCCGCTTTGTGAGTTTGTGCCTACCCACAGGTTGAAGTCTCCCGGTTCTGCTTTCCATGTTTTATCGGCTCCGAAGAAAGCCATATCAGCAGCACCAAGTTCGAACTCAACAGTTTTACTTTCACCCGCTTTTAGAAAGATCTTTTCAAACCCCTTCAACTCTTTCACCGGACGGGCAATGCTTCCGTAAAGATCCTCTAAATACAACTGAACAACTTCTTCGCCATCAACAGCACCTGTGTTTGTTACTACAACGGTTACTTTTAACTTCTGATCGTTTGTAATTTCACTAGCACTTAAATTCAAATTGGAATAGTCGAAAGTTGTATAGCTTAATCCGTAACCAAAAGGAAATAACGGATCATTCGACTCATCGGTATAGTGCGACCAGAATACAGTTCCAGTATCAGCGGCGCGACCGGTGCTGAAGTGGTTATAATAAATCGGACACTGACCAACGCTGCGTGGAAACGAAACTGTCAATTTGCCGGCCGGATTGTAATCGCCAAATAAAACGTCAGCAATTGCATTGCCTGCTTCAGAACCTAAATGCCAGGCTTCAACAATTGCAGGTACATGCTCTGCCATCCAGTTAATCACCAGCGGACGGCCGTTCATCAACACAACCACTACATTTTTATTAACCTCGTAAACTGCTTCGAGCAGCGCTTGCTGATAACCTTTTAGCGTAATATCGGTTTGGCTACGCCCTTCTCCCGTCTGGAAACAATTTTCGCCTAAAGCCAACACCACGACATCCATTTCTTTTGCCAATTCAACAGCCTCTTCAATCCCTGAAGGATCAGTTTCATTGTATTGAAGATGTTGTGTAAACTGTGGTTCATTACTGATAAAAACCGGACCTCGCTCAAATGCAACAGAACTTTGATCCACCACTGCGTTCTCGATACCTTCCAGCAACGAAACTGCAGAACCGGTTATCGCTTGCGCACGCCAGCTCCCCAACGGAGAATCCTTGTCGTCGGCTAAATCGCCGATTACAGCTATTTTTTGTCCCGACTTTTTAAGCGGCAACAAGCTATTTTCATTTTTCAACAAAACAATACTCTTCTTCGCAACTTCGCGTGCGGCTTTCAGATTCTCGTCATTTAAGATCAATCCTTTTTCATCCAGGTTGCTGTATTTGTATGGATCGTCAAACAGTCCCAGTTCAAACTTTACGCGTAATACGCGGCGAGCTGCATCATCGATCAGTGCTTCATCAACCAGCCCTTCTTCTACCAGTTGTTTCAGGAAAGGCAGATACGCATATCCTTCCATATCCATATCCGAACCAGCAATGATTGCCAAACGGGCTGCTTCCTTCAAATCAGGAGCGACACCATGATTTTTAATTTCTCCAATTGAATTCCAATCAGAGACCACGAAGCCATCGAAGCCCCATTCACCTTTCAATATATCGCGCAACAAATGGGGATTAGCAGTCGAAGGCATCCCTCCGATAACGTTGAACGAATTCATCAGCGTAGCAACTCCGGCTTCAACTGCCGCTTTAAAAGGAGGCAAAACTACATTTTGTAAAGTGTATTCTGAAATGTCAACCGTATTATAATCTCGACCCGCCTCCACAAAACCATAAGCAGCAAAGTGCTTGGCACAGGCGGCAATCGTGTTATCAGCACTCAAATCATCACCTTGAAACCCGCGAACCTGGGCGGCTGCCATTTTAGTTCCCAGGTAAGGATCTTCACCGGCTCCTTCCATGCCCCGTCCCCAGCGGGCATCGCGCGAAATATCAACCATGGGGGCAAAAGTCCATTGTAACCCGGATGCCGCTGCCTCGACCGCCGCAACATGAGCACTTAATTCGGCAGCCGACGGATCCCAGCTAGAGGCTGTCGCTAACGGAATGGGGAACATTGTTTTATAACCATGAATCACATCGTAACCAAAAATCAGAGGAATTCCCAGGCGGGTATTCTCTACTGCCAGCTTTTGGGCTTTCATGGTCGCTTCGGCTCCGGTCACATTCAGCATAGAGCCAACTTTGCCTGTTTTTATCTCGTCCAACAACTCTTGGTCACTGCTTCCTGTTGGCGCAGGACCGGTCATTTCCCAACGAGCTGTATACTGGTTCAACTGTCCTATTTTCTCCTCAAGGGTCATCTTCGAGAGAAGATCTTCTACTTTCATATCAATTTCAGATTTAGTTTGATTTTGCGCCTGTGCTCCATGAAAAAACATCGGTGCGAGCAAGGCACTCAGAAGTAACTTTTTTAGCATTTTGTATTTAATTATTGATTTAGATTTAGGCAAAAAAAAGAATCTCAAAAATCAAAAATAGCTAACAGAAGTGATTCTAAAACAAGAAAATAAGGGCGATTTTTTTTTATTCTTTCAAATCGAACCGGATATTATTGTATTCCAAACAATAAGACTTGTAAGGAAAAAAATTCTCATCCCATTTTGAGACGATTTTTTTCCATCTCATTCATTTCTTAAGCTACCATTTAAAGACATTATCTCAACCTTCGAGTTTTTGAGGTACAAATTCGTTCAACTCAAATGAGTTTCGAACAATCTGCCGAATGTCGGTCAATGTATCTACCTGGCCTAAAGCTTTCGCCTGTATTAATATGTTACCAATAGCAGTTGCTTCGGTTGGACCTGCATATACAGGGAGCTCGCAAACATCGGCTGTTAGTTGGTTCAGAAAGTCGTTATTACAGCCTCCCCCAATCACATGAATCCGCTCGATCTTCTTATTACTTACTTGTTGAATCTCTTCCA
>QKCF01000374.1 GCA_003246935.1 Sunxiuqinia sp.
AACACAGGCCTTTCTCATCATACGACTATTATGGGTAGATCGGTGATAAAAGACATACCATTTCCCTCCAAATTGGACCACAGAACCGTGATTGTTCCATGTTGCCGGGTCGCAATGATCGTTGTCAACTATTACACCACCATAATTAAATGGCCCCATTGGAGAGTTGCTCATCGAATACCCAATGCAGGTTGGACGATTTCCACGGCTCATATCTGCATAAACCATGTAATAGATACCATTTCGTTTGAACATGAAACTACCTTCGTGAAAATGATGCTCGTTTTCGGTCAATGCATTCTCAACAATGGTCGATGTGTCAATCTCCATCATATTATCTTTCAGTTTGGCAATTTTGGCCTCAAATTGCCCCCAGATGTAATAGGCTTGTCCATCATCATCAATAAAAACTGCCGGATCAATCTGCTCAATTCCATTCAAATTTATCTTCTTTCCATCCACAAAAGGGCCTGTCGGAGAATCACTCACAGCTACTCCCTCAGCTGCCTTTCTATCGGGTTGGCAATAATAGAGATAGTAAAGTCCGTTTCGGTGAGTACAATCAGGGGCATATAACTCCTTGTCTGAATAAGAAATCTGGTCGTTATCGCCTCGGGAATTAAAAACGTCAGGAGTCAGCTTCCAATTCTTCATATCGGAAGTCGACAAGACGTGGTACATATAGGAACAATAATATGTTGTACTTTCATCCAAAGAGCCATAGACATACAATTTACCGTCGTTCCAAACCCGAGCAGAGGGATCTGCAATATATACACCAGGTGGTACAATCGGATTTTGCGCGTTAGCTTCTATTCCTATACAAAGCAGGAGACAAAGGGAAATAAGATATCTCATAGTATGTGTTATTCTTTATCAATAATCACTTTTATGCCTTTGGGCTTTTTATAGGTTGTTTTTACTTCTCCATTTGCTGTTTTGTGATGTTCGATATACAAATCGCCATATGGAGTCGGAAAGCTTCCTTTTACCCATTGGAGGTCGCCCAAGTGTGGACTAATCCTAATTGTTTTGCAACCTGGTTCTACTACGTTTACTCCGAGTACGTAAGTTGTCAGCCAGGCGGTGGGGCCAGATGCCCATCCGTGGCAGAAGCTGTGACGAAATTGTTTGTAACAATAACCACCGTATGTTTTGTGAACATCTATTTTACCCTCAGGAACAAGTTCGTCTATTCGCGCTGCATTTTTCATCCAATCAACATCAAAATCTTCCCAAAAAGTAGTCGCGCCGAGGTCAAGCATCCCTCCCCAATATTCTCTAATATTGTCAATCGCCCCCTGATAATCGCCAGCCATTGCACGAGCGATGAGCATATAGTATCCATAAAAGGTTGACATTTTATGAACACCGTCCTGAGATAAAATTTCTCGATTTGCTTTCGACGGCGATACCAGTCCAGAAATAGCCAACAGAGCTGCTGCTTGCTTGGAGTCTGCCATTTCGGGTACATGCTGCTGCAATTTCGCAACATATTCTTGGCATAACTTTTCGGTTTCTTTATTCCCCAAAGCCTTGCACAGTTGCTCTCCTGCCTTAAAACCCATCAACATCAGGGACTGTAAACCGGCATGAATTGCTTGCTGGTTTTCACTGGAAGGCCAATCCAAGAATCGTTCTGCTTCCATTTGTTCAACCCCGTTCTCATCAACGTTATGAGTCAGCTGCTTAAGCAGGTCAACCAAGTAATCTTCCTGTTCTTTTAGGTAATCAAGATTTCCTTGGTAGTAGTACCAATCGCGCTGAATTAATATCCACCATAGAGAATACGAACTGATGTTATTCATCCATTTGGGCAAAGGAGTTCCATCTCGCACAAAGTCCAGACTTTTGGGTACAACCTCATTATACCCGAAAACAGAATTAATAGTCATCACCTCTGGGTGCATATCTCCAACCCATACCAATCGATCGCGTTTGACACCATCCCAAAGATAATTTTGCATGTTCAGATGTACGGTATAGGCACCAGTCATCCAGATTTCGTTCAACCTTTCATCGCTGCAGGTAAATGAACCTTTATATGGGATATCCCGATAACTCATCACAGCGTTCACTTCTTTGATTTGCATCCTTGTATCCGGATCAACAAGGTTAATATGTGCAAAACGGAAGCCTGACTCCCCAACCACCGTCCTTCCAAGTCGGGGAATTGTAACAATGAAATCACGAATTGCATGATCATTCGTCGCCCCATCAACCCCGACTTCGGACATTGTTTCGGAAACAGATTCGCCCAGTCTAATTCGAATTCTCCCGGCAGGACTTGAATTGCTTATCGTCGTCACAATTTCAATTCCACCTTGTATCTCTCTCCCAAAATCGATAATCAATCCCTGCTCCGTTTCAACGCCCCGATTGGCAAGCATCAAAAAGTCTCCTCTGTTCAGATCGGCTTGTCCAACACCGGTATTGATCAATGAATTAGCGTTCTTAACTTTTCTGCCTGACGGATCTGAAGTCCAAACAATTCTCTTCGGGCTAATGTATAGTTGAGACAATTTTGATTTTCGAATTCTTAATGAGTCCTGTTGGTTAAAAACCGGAGGAATCTGAGCCGTAGCGCTGGTCACACTAAGAATGATTAGGGATATTAACAGGATTAGTTTATTCATATTACTGATTGGTTTTGTTCTTATTGCTCTTTGCAAACTTATTTTCTGACTACAGGCTCAGACTACTTTGCCTTAATCCAAGTATTAATTTTGACCGGCCCTAGAATTCCAGCCGGCACTAATTGGGCATTCTTTTTAATCCCACCATTTCGGATTCCACAGGCCACCCAAGTTTGTCTTTCCTTTTTAGGCAGCCCCGCATCATACGCCAGCCGATTATGCCAAGTATTCGTAACTTCGATTTCAATATTATTGGTACCGACCTTAGCTGTTTTTGTCATTTCAATGCTGTAAGGTGGTTTCCAAATTACCCCAAGATCTTGACCATTTACTTTTACCCGAGCCAGGTTGTTCACCTCTCCCAGATCCAGGAAAATGCGTTTATCTTTTCGGAATAAGGTTTCATTCAGGTCGACCGTTTTGCGATAAGTGGCAGTTCCCGAAAAATGTTTAATCTCATCATCTTCAGATGTTGTCCATGACCCCACCATTAATTCGGTAATACGTTCCTCTCCCGTCAACAAAGGAAAACGAACTTCCCACTTCCCCGCGATCTCAATTGGCTTATCGACCTCACTAACTTTGACCTTGAAATGCTTACCGGTTTTCTTTTCAAAAATCCAACTTCCGTTTTCTTTTGCCCAGATACTTACATCTGAACCTTGAGCTAGCACTTGGATTTTACTTTCATCTTCGCGGTTAAGAGTAATAACATCAACCAATTGATTAGTCTTAGCGGACGAACGCCTAAACATGACAAAAACAGATTCAGCCGGTTGAAATTTGTGTGGGATGATCGTCCGCCCATTTTCTTCACGCCAAACCGGGACATCCTCTATCCGACCGGAATCCGGATGCCAAAACTCAGGAACTCTCCCCGACTGACGAATGCTGATTTCTGTCGAAATCAACATCTGTTCCTGGTTGGATAGAAAATAGAAGTCCTTCCCTTCATTAATTCGGTGGTTCCACATGAGACCCCAACCTTTACGATCTTCCCCATATGCAGTCGGATTGTATCCAACCGGTTGATTTGCTGTCGCCCGAAACGGGTTCCCCGACAACGTCTCAGTTTGATTTAGGAATAACACATCGGGAGAAAGGTTGATCCTACTTAGTACATCTACCATGGGCATTCCCCAAAAGATACGGCCTAAGCCATACGTCCGTTCCTGCCGTGATGCACCGTCCAAATCTCCCCATACTTCTTCTGCAATAGACAACACCTCTTCGTGTGCCTGCACTCCCCCCTCCAGCGT
>QKCF01000213.1 GCA_003246935.1 Sunxiuqinia sp.
GAATTCGCTATTCCCCTGCCATTTGACAAATCATTATCGGTTGGAGCTCGATACAGATTTAATTGAGGCCCGGACACAACTTCATCCGTTGTTGTGTCAGTATAAATTACTTCAGCCTCGGGTTGAACTCCATAGATTGCCTCTGTTTTCGTTTCAATCAGATTTGTAGAACCATACCAATATTGAGTGATTGTGCCAACTGCTTTATTGAATGTAACTGAGAACACTTTCCCATTTACAATTACGTCGTCCCCCTTTTCATTGACATGAATGCGTCCAAACCCCTTCAGACTAAGCGTTTCTTGATTCGCTGTTTCATAGGGCATCTCCATTTCCTCCCGTGCAACAACGTGTCCTCTAGGAGCCCAGGATTCATCGGTTTTCAATGCGAAATAGACATTTAAAAAATATTCTACACCCGGTTTCATTGCTGGTTTTTCAACCGGAATTGACACATTTGTCTGATTACCACCCTCCAGATCAATTGTCTGTAAATCCCCACTTTGAATAACGACTCCATCAGCTGTTAATTCCCAATAGCCCTTAGTTAATTCCCAATAGCCCTTAAACTGTTTTAAGTTTAGGAACTGGTATTTGTTCGTAATCTCAATCGTGCCTTTTGTCAAGTCGACTGGTTTTATACCAATATATTGATAGCATTTCTTGACATTATACATTTTAGGTGTCACTTGACGGTCGGGTGTTGTCAAACCATTCATCAAAAAGTTCCAGCGAGTCGGGCGGTCTCCGTAATCACCACCATATGCAAAATATTCTTGTGAAGGATTTCCAGGAACTGGCCTAGCTATACCCTGGTCGACCCAATCCCAAATGCACCCGCCGATGAGTCGCGGATATTCTTCAAAGAGTTCAACGTAATCTTTTACTGAACCTGGACCATTGCCCATGGCATGTGCATATTCGCAGAGAAAGAACGGTTTGGTCGTCTCCTTATTCCTTGCTTTACGCTTCAGAGTTCCTAGGGTAAGATACATTTCCGACTCGATATCTGCATGCTCGTTATCACCTTGATAGTGGACCGGCCGGGATTGATCGATAGCTTTGATTGCTTGATAAGATGCTGCAAAGTTTTGACCATGCCCAGCTTCATTACCCATTGACCACATGATAATCGACGCGTGGTTTTTATCGCGTTGAACAGAACGCACATTGCGGTCTACATGAGCCTTTTTCCAACTGGCCACATCTCCTAACCTATCCTCCTCATTACGAGCCATACCATGAGATTCCACATTCGCTTCGGCGACAACATACATTCCATATTCATCGCACAGGTTATACCATTCCGGATCATTAGAATAGTGTGAAGTCCGGACTACATTCATATTAAACTGCTTCATGAGCTTAATATCTGCCAGCATTAATTCCTTACTCATTGTGCGTCCGCCCCACGGGTTGGTCTCGACCCGATTGACCCCTTTCAACAGCACACTTTTGCCATTTACAAACAGTTGCTGATCCTTAATCTCAATCTTTCTGAAGCCCAAATTTGTGCGTAGTACTTCTGTTGTATCGCCTTGAGGATTTTTTAGAACAAAGAGTAAGTCATACAGGTTAGGGACTTCAGCAGACCAAAGCTTAAAATCTTTGACTTCTGTTGTCAGTTCAATTGACAGACCCTTTTTTGACGAAACGTTTTTTACTGGCGTAGAATACAGTTTTTTTGCCTTTTCCTTTGATTGCCCCTTCTCTAACAGCAGCGCATCCAGCTGATAAGTTCCCTTTCCGCCAAAGTTGCGAAACTGAAGCTTTGAATTAACTGTTGCAGTCGTATAATCCGGATCAAAATCAGTGTTTACGAAAAAGTCCCACAAATGCACTTTAGGAACAGAGTATAAAAACACATCCCGGTATATGCCCGATAAAAGCCAAAAATCCTGTCCTTCCAAGTAACTGCCGTCGCTCCACCGATAGACTTTAACTGCCAAGGTATTTTTCCCGGGTTTCAAATATTTGGTAATATTAAATTCCGCCGGAGTCATACTATCCTCGCTGTAACCAACTTTTTGCCCGTTTACCCAAACGTACATCGCACTTTGCACACCATCAAAATGAATAAAAACTTCGCGTCCTGACCAATTTTCAGGCAATTCAAAATCTCTTCTGTAAGATCCCACTGGATTCGGTAATGCATTCTTGGTAAATTCAGCTGGCAGATCTGCTCCCATCACATACGGAGGATTAACCTTGAAATCGTGAGCAAAGGGATAGGTACTATTGGTATAGTTTGGAATTCCGTAACCTTTTATTTGCCAATTGGAAGGAACGTCAATGTTGTCCCAGAAGCTCACATTAGTAGAGGGTAAATAGAAGTCTGAGGGAGCCAACTCCGGACTTTTTACCCAATTGAATTTCCAAGTACCATTTAAATTCAGGTAATATGGAGACGCCTCAGCATACGCACTCAATGCGCCGTCAATATCTGCAAAAGGCACATAAAATGCATGCCCCTCTTCCTTATTAATACCAATTACTTGCTCATTCTCCCAATCATGCTGTTGTGCATGGCCAATAATGCCGATCAACAAATAAGCGACAAAGAGCCACACACTTTTGCTTGCTATTTTCATAATTTTTCCTCCGCCAACATTTAACTATTCTATTTTTGTTTGTGTACTATTTCTTCAAGGGGCTTATTGTTATCTCCCGGTGGTATCCTGTCGGATAAACCCTGTATGCATTTAAAATGCCCCGCGCTGTTCCTCCAACACCAGTTGTAGCATAATCTAAATTCACAGTAACTGCTTTATTTTTCTCGAGTTGATAAGTATATACTGCCTTGGTGAGATTCTCGGTTGAATAAATTGAGGTACTAAAGTTGAAATATTGATCCATTGCAAACATCAACCCGTTTCCTTTTTGGTCCACCATCTTCAGCCATCGGTTATCAGTTCTCAATCCGTTTTCCTGTGGAATTAAGTAAGGTTCGTACATATTCTCGACCGTTGAGCTATAGATACCTATTTTGTAGCCACTTTTCCGGTCTGGATAGTTTTCCTGAGGACCGCGGCCATACCATTCCACATGTCTTAATTGATTGTTTAATTGCAATGAAAGTCCTACTCGGGGTAAAAACTGAGGCATCGTTCCCTGCGGCAAAAAGGTATGTTCGATATTTATTTCGCCATCACCATTTATTCTGTACTCATAAATATTCTCAAAACCGTTGTATTTTGCCCCCATGATGTATTTATCAAGCTGGGCAAATTCCATTGTTCCGCCATTAAGCAGAACAAATTCACGTGCATAGACATACACATTTCCATTCGTCTTAGATGCTCTAACTTCCAGTGGATAATGCTTCAGATTGTGAAGCCCGTTCGAATAATATTCCGTAGCAATGACATCGCCATACTCGCTTTTCCATCCTGAATTTTTAAAAGACGAGCCATTCCATGAATCCAATTCGTTGGCTATAGGTGCTCTCC
Source organism: Sunxiuqinia sp. (assembly GCA_003246935.1). Classification (GTDB taxonomy): domain Bacteria; phylum Bacteroidota; class Bacteroidia; order Bacteroidales; family Prolixibacteraceae; genus Mangrovibacterium. Next base: position 3,450 of record QKCF01000213.1, read on the forward strand.
ATACGTTTAATCGAAGAGGGGATTTCAAAAGTTCTTCACCATTTACATTCAATGAAACCAGTTCTCCTGATTTCTTATCAAAATTGTAAATGAAGTCTTTCCCTCGAACAATAAAATATGTAGAATCTGAAGTCAGTGTAATATTCTGACCCTTTTTTGAAACAACAGTGTTGTTTTGATACCATTCCTTTAATTCAAACTGCTCCCAGGAAATTTCAAAGCCAACAGGCGCCCACAATTCACTCTCTTTTAAACAAGAACTGATATTTAAACGGTATTCCTTCCCGGCTTTAATATCCGGTTTTTTAAAGGGAATATTAATATCTCCACGCTCCAATGGCTTTACATTTAAATCCAACTCTCCTGATTGTAATACTTTCTCGTCTTCAGTAAGTGTCCATGTCGTTTTCCAATGCGAAGCATTCAAGAAATGACTGCGGTTCCACACCTGAACAACGCCGTTTTCTCTATCTATCAGATTAAATGCTAAAGGCTGACAAGTTTTCTTCATCTGCCACATCTCCGGCTGAGGCTTTCTATTGGGCCACATAGCACCATAGGTTCTGGCTCCGATTCCGTAACTATAAAAATTACCTTCACGAGACTCGCTTTCAAAATTCAACCATAAAACCGCATCACTCTTGTCTATCGCAGAGGAAGGATTTATTTCCTTGGTAAAAACACCCACATTATCAATCAACGCATCACAAATGTATTCGGAAGTACCATCGCCGTGCTTTTCAGCATTTCTGCCAATATTTAGTGGGAAAGGCAAATTAACAATAGCTCCGGTAACAAGTTTGGAAGCTTTCACCTCACCATCGATATAAAGTTTCATTTCTTTGCCGTTATATACAGCTGTTATATT